>JBIOYF010000248.1:0-3320 GCA_044870035.1 Dehalococcoidia bacterium | reverse complement strand
CCGACGGCATCTTCTTCAACACGATGTTTCTCCAGGGCTTCGTCGGGCGCGTGGCCTGCGAGTGGTTCGGCAACGACGCGTTCTTGCGCCGGCTGGTCGTCGCGATGCGCGGCTCGAACTACGTCGGGCGGACGCTGACGGCCGAGGGCGTCGTCTCGAACGTGCGCGACGTCGAAGGCTGCCGGCTCGTCGACACGCAGGTGACGCTCTCGACGGAAGACGGCCCCACGACAGAGGTCGACTTCACGATCCAGCTGCCGGGATCGCTCACACGCTTCCCCGAAGGCGGCGGGCGCTAGCACCGTCATGGACTTCTCCTATCCCGAGGACGTCCGAGCCTTCCGCCGAGACTTCCGGCGTTACCTGGACTCCGTCATGACGCCGGAGTTCGTCGAAGAGATCCGTTCCGAAGGCAACTGGGGCGGGCCGCGCACGAAGGCGTTCTGGCGCAAGCTGGGCACCGACGGCTACTTCGGGATGGGCTGGCCCGCCGAGTACGGCGGCGGTGGCAAGTCGCCGCTCTATCTGCACGCGTTCAACTACGAGATGAACTACCGGCGGCTGCCGGTGCCCGTCGTGACGCTGAACACCGTCGCGCCGACGCTGATGCGCATCGGCAGCGAGCAGCAGAAGGCCGACTACCTGCCGAAGATCCTGCGCGGCGAGATCGAGTTCTCGATCGGCTACACGGAGCCGGAGGCCGGCACCGATCTCGCGTCGCTCCAATCGCGCGCCGTGCGCGACGGCGACACGTACATCGTCAACGGCCAGAAGGTCTTCACCAGCGGCGCCCACCACGCCGACTACGTCTGGCTCGCCGTGCGCACCGACCCGGACGCGCCGAAGCACCGCGGCATCTCGATCCTGATCGTGCCGTTCGACGCGGAGGGCGTCGAGATCGCGCCGCTCTACGTGATGGGCGGCGGCCGCACCAGCATCACGTTCTACAACGACGTGCGCGTGCCCGTCAGCGCGCTCGTCGGCGAGGAGAACGCCGGCTGGCGCTACATGACGACGCAGCTCGATTTCGAGCGGATGGCGATCAGCCCCGTCGCGCACATCGAGCGCGTGTTCGACTGGCTGCGGCAGCGCGTCGACAAAGATGACGCGTGGGCGAACGCGACGCTCGCGCGACTGGCGGCGGACCTGAACGTGCTGAAGGTGATGGACCTCAAGCTCGCGGCGATGGTGGCGAACGGCGAGGTGCCGGTGTACGAGGCGTCGCTGCTGAAGGTGCTCTCGAACGAGCTCCGCGCTACGCTCTCGGGCGAGGCGCTCCAGATCGCCGGCGTCGAAGGGCTGCTGCGCCACGGCTCACCGGGCGCGATGCCGGACGGCGCGGGCGAGTCGTTGGAGCGGCAGATGCGCGACTCGGCGACGAACCTCTTCGGCGGCGGCAGCAACGATATCCAGCGCGACATCATCGGCTTTCACGGCCTGGGGCTGCCGAGGTAACGGTGCTCCAGTTCAGCGACTCGGAGACACAGCGGCTGCTGCGCACAACGGCGCGGTCGTTTCTCGCGAACGCGTATCCCTGGGAGCGCCTCTACCGCATCGAGTCGGGCCAAGAGCAGATGACGGGGCCCGACCTTGACGAGATGGCCGACCTTGGCTGGTTCGACCTGCTTGCTGCGGACGGCGACGGCGCTTCGCTGCTCGATACGGCGGTCGTTATCGAAGAGTTCGGGTACGCAGGCGTCCCATCGCCGGTCGCGCCAATGAACATCGCACCGTTCCTGATATCGATCGCAGGCGGTCTTGAAGCGGTGACGAAGCGTTGCACAATCAGCGAAGGCGCCCGGCTGCGGGCGGATAAGTCGTCGGTCGCGATCAGTAACGGCGTCGCCAACGGCATGCTGCCCCTCGTTCCGTTCGCGCAGCAGAACGACGACGTTCCGTTCGCCGAGCTGAGCGACGACGTCCTCGCGCCCGCGACCATCGACGGCGAAGCAGCGCTCGCCGTTGTCTCGTTCGTCGGCGCCCGCGCCGCGCCGCTCGCGGTCCTCGACCGCCGCTGCTACAGCAACGTCACGTTCACCAACGCACCCGCCACCGTCGTCGCGCAGGGCGATCGGGCGCGCGAACTGCACGAGCAACTCGACGCGCTCTCGACAGCCTTCGGACTGATCGAGCTGTCCGGCATGATGCAGCGCATCATGGAGATGACGGTGCAACATATCAGCACGCGCCAGCAGTTCGGCCAGCCGATCGGGAAGTTCCAGGCCGCGCGCCACCGGGCAGCCGAGATGCTGATGCAGGTCGATACGACGCGCTGGGCGGCCTACCACGCGCTCTGGCGGTTCCAGCAGGACCCCAACGACACGGACGAGATCTGGCTCGCCAAACACTGGGCCGTGCGCGCCGTCGACCGTGTGTTCCAGAACAGCCACATGTTGCACGGCGGAGTCGGCGTCGGCATGGAGCACCCGCTCCATCTCTTCACGCAGGGCATGGCGGCGTTCGCCGTGCGCGGCGGCACGATGAGCGAGATGGTGCAGCGCACGCTCCAGTCGCTGCGCAGCGAACCGATCGCGGAGGCGGCGCGATGACGATCCGAAACAAGGCGGCCATCGTCGGTGTCGGGCAGACCGAGTTCTCGAAGGACTCCGGCCGCAGCACGCTCCACATGGCGCTCGAGGCGGTCCTCGAGGCGCTCGATGACGCCGGGCTCGCGCCGGACGACGTCGACGGCATCGTTAAGATGAGCGCGAACGACGACGTGTTCGAGATCGAACTGCTTCGTTCGCTCGGGCTGCGAAACCTGCGCTTCTTCAACGAAGTGCCGCACGGCGGGGGCGCGGCCTGCGGGACGATCGCGGGCGCGGTGGCGGCCGTCACCTCGGGCATGGCGGACGTCGTCGTGACGTTTCGCTCGCTGAACGAGCGCTCCGAGCGGCGCTTCGGCATCTCGGCCATGGGCGGCGGCGTCACGCACTGGCGGCAGTACTACCTGCCACACGGCCTGGTCACCCCCGCGCAGTGGGTGGCGATCTACGGCCAGCGCTACCTGCACGAGTATGGCCTGACGACCGAGGCGCTCGGCCACGTGTCGGTGCTGATCCGCAAGCACGCCGCGACGAACCCCCACGCGATGATGTACCAGCGACCGATCACGCTGGAGGACCACCAGAGCTCGCGCTGGATCGCGGAGCCGCTGCGCCTGCTCGACTGCTGCCTTGACACCGACGGCGCGTGCGCGGCGATCGTCGTGTCGGCGGAGAAAGCCAAGCAGCTCAAGGGCGTGCCGGCGTACATCGCCGCGGCAGCGCAGGGCACCGGCAGCCGCACCGAGATGATGACGAGCTACCAGCGCGAGAGCC
>JBIOYF010000247.1:0-5905 GCA_044870035.1 Dehalococcoidia bacterium | reverse complement strand
AGTCGCTGTCGCCCGTGATGATCAGCGTCGGCGCGCTGATCTCGTGGAGCCGTTCGAGGACGCTGGGCGCGTCGCCGGCGGCGCGGCTGATGCCGAGGAAGCCGTCGGGCGTGAGCTGCTGCTGGCGTTCGAGGAACGCGATGATGCTGGCCGGCACGTCGGTGCGGCTTTTCACGCCGGTCGCCTGCGCGCCTTGCGCGTAGAGGCCGCGCATGAACGTCGCGACGCCCGAGCTGCGCACGAGCGGCTCCAGCGCCGATCGGTTCGCCGACCAGAGGCCCTGTGTGCCCATGCCCGGCGACGTATCGAAGAGCATGAGCGCGCGTGTCATACGCGGGTACGTGAGCGCGAAGCGCATCGCAATCATGCCGCCGAGCGACAGCCCGCCGATGTAGGCCTGCTCGATACCGAGGTGGTCCAGCAGCGCCTTCTGATCGTCGACGAGCTGGTCCATCGTGTAGCCGGCGTCGTCCACCGGCGGCGAGTCGCTCTCGCCGTGGCCGCGCGCGTCGTACACGACGACCCGGTAGCGCTCCGAGAACGGGCCGGTCTGCCCGTCCCACATCTCTTTCGTCGCGGCGAGGCCGTGCGCAAGGACGAGCGGATAGCCGGAGCCGTACGTCTCGTAGGCGATGTTGATGCCGTTGATGCGGGCTTTCAAACCTCTCCCCTGACCCCTCCCGCGATATCTCGTTACGCCGCCAGCAGCGCGGCCAGCTCTTGCTCGTTCGCGCCGGGGCCGACGAGCGACATCGACAGGTTGTCGTTGCGGAAGATGCGCTTCGCGACGCGCTGGACGTCGTCCGCGGTGACCGCGGCGAGCTTCGCGACGACCTCGTCGATCGGCTCGATCTCGCCGACCATGAGCAGCTGCTCGCCGGCGCGCTGGGCGAGCGCCATGGACGTCTCCAGTCCCAGGCGGAAGCTGCCGATCGTGTAGTCGCGCGCCTTGGTCAGCTCCTCCTCACCGACACGCTCGTCGACGAGCTTCATCAGCTCGGCCTTGATTACCGTCGTCGCTTCCGCGACGTTCTCCGGGCTGACGCCGGCGCTGATGCTGAGCACGCCGGTGTCCATGTAGCGCGACAGGCCGGAGCCGATCGCGTAGGCGAGGCCGCGGCGCTCGCGCACCTCTTTGAACAGGCGAGAGCTCATCCCGCGGCCCAGGACGGCGTTCATGATCATCGCGGGGTAGCGGTCCGGATCGAGGCGGGAGACGGCGTGCAGAGCCATAGCGAGGTTGCTCTGCGCGATCTCGCGCGCTTCAACTTTCACGTAGTCCTTCGGCCGGCCGTTGAGGACCGCCGGCACCGGCGGCGGCGTGCCGCCGTCAAAGCCTGCGAGCAGCTTGCGCGCCATCGAGAGGACTTCGTCGTGCGTCGTGTTGCCGGCGACGCTGAGGACCATGTTCTTCGGCACGTAGTACGTGTCGATGTGCTTGGTCATGTCGTCGCGCGTCATCTCCTGGACGGTCTCGATCGTGCCCGCGACCGGCCAGCCGAGCGGCTGGTCGCCGAACGTCGCTTCCGTGAGCAGATGTCCGGCCCACGCCGACGGCTGGTCGTAGGCCCGGCGGATCTCCTGCTGGACGACGGTGCGCTCGCGGTCGATCTCTTCCTGCTCGAGCAGCGAGTTGCGCATCGTGTCTACGAGGACGTCCATCGCGATCGGCAGCTTGTCGAACGGGACCTGGTTCCAGTAGCAGGTGATCTCCTGGCTGGTGTAGGCGTTCAGGATACCGCCCGCGCCTTCGATCGCCTCCGCGATCTCGATCGCGGTCCTCCTGCGCTCGGTGCCTTTGAACATCAGGTGCTCCAGGTAGTGCGAGACACCATTTGTACGATGCTCCTCGGCGCGCGAACCGACGCCGACGAACATGTTCACGCTCACCGATTGCGCCGTCGGCACGGGCGTCGTAACGACGCGCAGGCCGGAGTCCAGCGTATCGATCTGCCAGGTTGCTTCTGCCATGTTGCTCCTCTATGAACCTTGCCCGCGGACTTCCGCCTGAGGCGGATCTTCGAGAAGTCCGCGGGTTTCGCCTTGCCTACCCGTGCCGCCGACTTCAGCCGGCGGTTGAGATCCCAACGTACTCTACGGCGCTACCGGCACCAGGCTCTTCAGCTCGATGGCTTCGTCTCTCAGCTTAGCGGACTCGATCGCAATGCCCTGCCGGATCAGCTCGCGGCTCGGGCGGATGTCGCGGTGGCGGTTCACGGTCAGCGCGGCGCGCAGCCGCCCGCCCTCGATATAGAACGCGGTGAACTTGCGCTCGCGCACGTCGCCGCGCAGGACCACTTCGTCCCAGCGCAGCGCGTGGCCGACGTACTGCATGTTCAGGTCGTACTGGTCGGACCAGAACCACGGGATCTCGACGTACGGCTCGCGCTGGCCGAGCATGTTCTTGGCCGCGCTCGCCGCCTGGTTCTGCGCGTTCGACCAGTGCTCGACGCGCAGCCGGTGGCCCAGGACGGGGTGAAAGAAGTTCGCGACGTCGCCGCAGGCGTAGACGTCGGGCGCGGACGTCTCGCAGAACTCGTTCACGACGACGCCGTTGTCGATCTCCGGGCCCGCGCCCTCGGCCAGCTCCGTCGCCGGCTTGATGCCGACGCCCGCGACGACGAAGTCGCACTCGATCGAGCGGCCGGTGCTCGTCACGACGCGCTCGACGCGCGAACTTCCTTCGAAGCGTTCGATCGCCTCACCGGTGTAGAGATGGACGCCCCGATCGCGGTGGATGTCAGCGTAGATGCCGCCCATCTCCGCACCGAGCGCGCGGCCGAGCGGCACCGGCGCCATCTCGACCACGCTAACGTCGAGGCCCTTAGTGTGCGCCGTGGCAGCCACCTCCGCGCCGATGAAGCCCGCGCCGATTACCGTGAGCCGGCGGCCCGCCTGCAGCTCCGAGCCGATGCGCTCGCTGTCGGACAGCGTGCGCAGGTAGTGGATCCCGTCGAGCTCGCTGCCGGGCACCGAGAGCCTGATCGGCGCTCCGCCGGTTGCAAGCAGGAGCTTGTCATACGGGATGCGGTCGCCGCCCTCCAGCTCGACGGCGTGGCCCGCCGCGTCGAGGCGCGTGACGCGCACGCCGAGCCGGAGCTCGATCGACTGCTCCTCGTACGCCTCCGGCTTGGCGATGAAGACCTTCTCCTTCGCCATGTCGCCGCGCAGGTACTCCTTAGAGAGCGGCGGGCGCTCGTAAGGCGGGTCGGGCTCCGCGCCGATGAGCACGGTGCGCCCGTCGAAGCCTTCCTTACGCAGCGCGAAGGCCGCCCTGCCGCCGGCAAGGTTCGCCCCTACGATCACGAACGTCTGCGTATCTGTCATAGCTGGGAAACGGGCGCAGGGCCCAAGAATGAAGTATAGGCTATCGGCTTGGCCGGCCCAACGAGACCCCCTCCTCCGGCCGATACTCCAGATGAGGAGTAGCAAATCGATGAAATTGCCTCAGTCTCGCATTCTGGCGCTCCTGGTCGTGATGGCCCTGTTGACGGCCGGCTGCGCCTTTGCCGCGTCTGCTTCGGAGAAGGGCCCGGCGGGGGCGAGCTGCAATGCCCTCACGCTCAGCGTCGGGAGCGGCAGCGGGACAGTCGATGCGGGGCCGACGAACGCGGGCGGCTGTCCGGAGGGCCAGTACCCACCGGGGTACAGCGTCCTCGTCATCGCGACCGCGAGCGGCGGATATACGTTCTCGAGCTGGACGGGCACCGACAACAACAGCGTCAACCCCTCGAAGGTCACGATGTCGAGTGACAAGACGGTGACCGTCAACTTCGCCTACAACTGTTACCACTTGACCACCAGCGTCGCGAGCGGCAGCGGGACGGTCGATGCGGGGCCATCGAGCGCCGGCGGCTGTCCGGCGGGGAACTACCCTCCGGGCTACAGCGTGACGCTCGTCGCAACGCCCAGCGGCGGCTATGTCTTCTCCGGCTGGACAGGCACCGACAACAACGGCGTCAACCCCTCGAAAGTCACGATGTCGAGCGACAAGACGGTGACGGGCAACTTCGCCGCGAACTGTTACCAGCTGACCACCAGCGTCGGCAGCGGCAGCGGGACTGTCGATGCGGGACCGACGAACGCCGGAGGGTGTCCGCAGGGACAGTACCCCTACGGGTACAGCGTAACGCTGGTCGCGACGCCGGGCGCCGGCTACGTGTTCTCAGGCTGGGTAGGGGCGGACAACAACAGCGCGAACCCCGGCAAGGTGACAATGACGGGAAACAAGTCGGTAACGGGCAACTTCGCCTATAACTGCTACCACCTGACCACCAGCGTCGGCAGCGGTATCGGGTACGTGCAGACCGGCCCGACGAACGCCGGCGGCTGCACGGAGGGGAACTACCCGCCGGGCTACAGCGTGACCATTATCGCCACCCCGAGCGGCGGCTATACGTTCAGCGGCTGGGCGGGCGCGGACAACAACAGCGCGAACCCCGGCAAGGTAACGATGTCCAGCAACAAGGCAGTGACGGCGTACTTTGGCGGCGGCGGCGCGCCCACATCGACGGCGACGTTCACCTCCACTCCGACGTCGACGCCCCCCGTGCCGACCAATACGCCGCCTCCGACGAACGTACCAACGTCGACTCCCACCAATACGCCGCTACCTACGGACACGCCAACGTTCACGCCGACCAATACACCGCTGCCGCCGGGTGTCCCGACGCCGACCAATACGCCGCTGCCACCGGGTGTCCCGACGCCGACGAGCACGCCGCTGCCCCCGGACGTCCCGACGCCGACGAGCACGCCGCTGCCGCCGGACGCGCCGACGCCCACGCCGACCAGCACGCCGCTGCCGCCCGACGTACCGACATCCACACCGACGGCCTCGCCGGAGGCATCGCAGCCCTCCGCGACGGCCACGCGGACGCGTCCGAACGGCGACGTCGACTGCAGCCGGCGGACCGACTCGATCGACGCCGTGTACGTCCTGCAGTACGGGGCCGGCATGCTCTCCTTCCTCCCCTGCCTCTCGAACGCGGACATCAACGGTGACGGCCGCATCAACTCCATCGATAGCGCGCTGATCCTGCAATACAGCGCCCGCCTGATCCTCGAGCTCTAGCGCCGGGCGCTCAAGGTATACTGGGCGCACCTTGCGCCCCTGGTACGTTCCAGCCACGCTCGTCACGCTGGCGCTGCTTGCGATGTGCGCGCTGAGCGACGGAACGCGCGCGACGTTCGGCGGGACGGACCCGGTGGTCATCGGCACCGGCGATATCGCCTCGTGTTTGAATGACGATGACGAAGCCACCGCGGCCGTCCTCGACGGCATCGCCGGTACCGTCTTTACGCTCGGCGACAACGCGTATGAAGTGGGCAGCTCCAGCCAGTTCACGAACTGCTACGACCCGACCTGGGGCCGCCACAAGTCGCGTACGATGCCCGCGCCCGGTAACCACGATTACTACACCTCGAACGCGACCGGGTACTACGGCTACTTCGGCGCCGCCGCCGGCGATCCGACGAAGGGCTACTACAGCTACGACCTGGGCGCGTGGCACATCGTGGTGATCAACAGCAACATCGACTGCACCGTCATCGCCTGCGGCGACGGCTCAGCGCAGGAACAGTGGCTTCGCGCCGACCTCGCGGCGCACCCATCGGTATGCACGCTGGCCTACTGGCACCACCCGCGCTTCAGCTCGGGCAGCGTCCACGGCAACAGCGCCTACATGCAGCCCGTCTGGCAGGCGCTCTACGATTACGGCGCGGACGTCGTCCTGAGCGGGCACGAGCACAATTACGAACGCTTCGCGCCGCAGACACCGGCCGGCGCCGCCGATCCCGGGCACGGTATCCGCGAGTTCGTCGTCGGCACGGGCGGCAAGAGTCACTACAACTTCGCGGCGACGCCGCAGCCCAACAGCGAGGTGCGGAACGGCGATACGTACGG
>JBIOYF010000246.1:0-2985 GCA_044870035.1 Dehalococcoidia bacterium | reverse complement strand
GCGCCGATCACGACGAGGCTGCTGCCGGCGCGGATCGCGCACGTCTCGAGCGAGTTGAGCACGCAGGCCAGCGGCTCGGTGAAACACGCGCGCTGGAGTGAGAGTCCGTCCGGGACGCGGAAGACGTGGCCGACGGCGCGCAGCTGAGCCGGCACGAGGATGCGCTCGGCGAGGCCGCCGTTCTCGTCGTAGCCGAGCGTGCGCCGTTCGACGCAGCGGTGCTGGCGGCCCGTGAGGCAGAAGACGCAGCGCCCGCAGGCGACGATGGGACAGATGACGACGCGATCGCCGGCGGAGAAGTCGGCCACGCCGGCGCCGGCCGAGCTGACGACGCCGGCTATCTCGTGGCCGGGGATCACGCCTGCCCTGGCGTGCTTCTGCCCGAGATAGACGCGGATGTCGGAGTGGCAGATCGCCGCCGCCGCAACGTCGACGAGCAGCTCGCCCGGCCCCGGGGAGGCGTCGGCGACGTCCTCCACGGCGATGCGGCCGGGCTCGTGGAAGACTAGCGCTTTCATGGGGATGCGTCGCCGTCGACGCGGCTGGGTTAGCTCTTCTTCGCGCGTGTACGGATGCCGACGGTGCGCTTGCGAGCGGGCGCCTGCTTCTCCGGCACGCCGATGTTCATCATGCGCGCCAGTCGTGCCTTACGCCGCGAGGCGTTGTTCTGGTGCAGCGCGCCTTTCTGCGCGGCGCGATCGAGGACGGACGCAGCTTCACGGAGGGCGGCTTCCGCCTCTGCGCGCTGGCCGGCGGTGACCAGCTCACGGACCTTGCGGACAGCGGACTTGGCCGCGGTCTGGCGGGCTTTGTTCGCGTCGCGCAGCTTGAGCGACTGGCGATGGCGTTTGGCGGCGGAAAGCGAATGCGCCAAGGATGGCTTCCTCCTTCGAAGCGGCCTGGGAATGGTAGCGAGGGCGCGAGCCTGTGTCTAGCGTGGAACCGCGGAGCCTCTGAACCTCAGAACCACCGAACCGCTCGGCGCGAGCGTGGTTCTGAAGTTCGGTGGTTCTGAGGTTCCGTAGTTAGGCCAGCCCGATGTCGATGCGGTTGATCTCGTCCGAGCCGTTGAAGCCGAGGACGAGCTTGATCGGCCCGAACGGGCTGCCCGTCCCGACGATCTTGACCGTGTCGCCGTCCTCCTCAGGTTCGGCCCAGCTGATCTGCATCTGACCTGCGGGCTGGTTCGCCATCGCGGCCTGGAGGGCGGCCTTGCCGCTGATCGTGCCGGTCATGGGGTTGGTCATCGTGACGTCTTCGGCCAGCATGCCGAGCGACTCTTCGCGCTTCTGCTCCTGTTGGAGCTGCATGTACTGCTTAGCGAGATCGATCTTGGAAGCCACGCGTGGTCTCCTTCTTAGCTACGTCCGGGTTCAGCGCACGTTATGTAGCACGCGCAGGCGCGGGCGTCAACGACGGCGAATTGGCCGCAGATTGGCACAGATGGACACAGATGCGGTCGAAGAAGCGGTGGGGCAGGGCGCATCGCGATGCGCCCTTACAGGGTGGCCAGGTTCGGTGCGCCACGGCGTTGGGTTCGGCATACTGCGGGCGTGGAGGGCGCGACAGGCGAGCAGGGAGCGCTGCCGGCGGCGCGGCCGAGCTTGGCGTACGCCACGATCGTGGTCGCAGCAGGCTTTCTTGGGAGCAGGCTGCTCGGCATGCTGCGCAACGTTGTGATCGCCGGGGCGTTCGAAACGGGCACACAGCTGAGCCCGTTCTGGGTGGCGTTCCGGCTGCCCGATCTGATCTTCCAGCTCCTGGCCGGCGCGACGCTCGGCAGTGCCTTCATCCCGACGTTCGCGCGGCTGCTGAAACGTGACGGCGAGGAGGCCGCGTGGCGGCTGGCCAGCTCGGTGCTCAACCTCATCTTCATCGCGACGATCGCCTTCGCCGTCCTGGGGTTCGTGCTGGCGCCGGTGCTGGTGCCGCTCATGGCGCCCGGGCTGGGCGAGGACACGGGCCAGCAGCAGGAGCTGCGCTCGCTGGCCGTCGAGCTGACGCGGCTGATGATGCTCTCGCCGATCCTGTTCGCGGTGAGCGGCATGTTCATGGGCATCTTGAACGCGCGCCATCACTTTCTCTTCCCCGCGATCGCGCCGATGTTGTACAACCTGGCGATCATCGTCGGCGCGCTCGTGTCGAACGATGTGCACGCGCTGGCGATCGCTGTGGTCATCGGCGCTAGCCTACATCTTGTTGTCCAGATACCGGCGCTTGCGGGCGTGGGGATGCGCTACTACCCGATCGCGGAGTGGCGGAACAACGCTGTGCGCGAAGTCGGACGGTTGATGGCCCCGCGAGCGCTCGGACTGGCGGCGTTCCAGTTCAACTTGCTCATCACGACGTTCTTCGCGTCGTTGGTGAGCGACCAATCGATCACCGCCGTGAACCTCGCATGGTTAGTAGCGCTCACGCCGCTCGGGCTGTTCGGTATGGCGATCTCGACGGCCGTGTTCCCAACGATGGCAGAGCAGGCCGTGACGGACCGCGCTCAGCTCCGCCGGACGCTGGAGCAGAGCATGAAGCTGATCTTGTTTCTGACGTTGCCGGCCGCCGTGGGGCTGATGATCTTCTCGAATCCGCTGGTCGTATTGCTGTTCAAGCACGGGAAGTTCACCGAGTCGTCAGCGGACATTACGCAGAAGGCGCTGCTGTTCTACAGCATCGGGCTGGTCGGCCACGCGGCGATCGAGATCCTCAGCCGCGGCTTCTACGCGGTAAGCGACACGAGGACGCCGGTGATGTTCGCGATCGTGTCATTGGTGACGAACCTGATCCTCAGCTCGATCTTCGTCTGGCCCTTCGAGGTGAGCGGCCTCGCGCTCGCCGTGTCGCTGGCGACGCTGCTCGAAGCGGCGCTGCTGTTCGCGACGCTGCGCGCGCGTCTCGACGGGCTGGACGTGCGCGCGATCGGCCGGTCGTTCGCCCGGACGGCGGTGGCGACTGCGCTGATGGCGGACGTCGTAGGCCTGTACCTCGTGC
>JBIOYF010000245.1:0-9171 GCA_044870035.1 Dehalococcoidia bacterium | reverse complement strand
GAGTTTGGCGCGTTGTAGTCGCGCGAGGCTATGGCCGGGCCGCCTTCCGCCCCAGTGTCGGCGCTCTGGAGCTCCGCCCCGGGAGCGCGCGATCCGCTTGAGCCGGGCGAAGGTGTGCCCGCCACGTCCACGCTGACCAGCGCCAGGAACGCGAAGAGCGCCACGACGGTGACGCCGCTCAGCAACGGCATAGCCCCAACGAGCAGCGAAGGACGGGGCGCCCTCACGTCGGATTCGCGGAGGGCGAACGAGCGGCGCGCCCGCGCACGCGGCAGCGCTCGCAATGACGAACGCACCGCGCCCAGCTCATCGAGCTCAGCACGGCATTCGCCGCACGCCTCCAGATGCGCGTTGCATGCGGCTCGCGGCGAGCCGAGGAGCTCGCCGTCAAGCAGCGCGCTGAGGTCGGCTTCCCGGATGTGACTAGTGCGACGGAACGGCAAACTCGTCCCCCTCAGTCGGTTTCTCTAGTATGACGAATCAGGTCGCCGAAGAGTTCCGGCCTGGCTTCGAGGGCGGTCCTGAGCCTCGCGCGTCCCCGGCTGATGCGCGACTTCACCGTCCCGACGGACGTGCCCATGGCGGCGGCGATCTCCTCGTAGGCCAGCCCTTCGATGTCGCAGAGCACAACCGCGAGGCGCTGGTCGACGGGCAGCTGGAGCAGCTCGGCCTCCAGCGCCTGGCGCAGCTCGACACGAACGGCTAGCTGCTCGGGCCCGGGCGCGCTGTCCGGCACGTCGTACGCGACTTCCCTGTCGTCATCGTCGCGGCGAGCGTCGAGCGATAGCTGAGGATGCCGTTTGCGGCGGCGCAGCTCATCGATGCAGGCGTTCGCGGCGATACGCAGCAGCCAGCTCCTTACGCTGGGCCCGCGCATGTGACTGACGTTGCGGAACGCGGAGATAAACGTCTCCTGCGTGACGTCTTCGGCAGGCTGCTGCGCGCCGAGCATGCTGAGACAGAGGCTGTAGACCGGGCCCTGATACGCCACGACGAGGGCGTTGAACGCCTCAAGGTCGCCCCCGCGGCTTCGCTCGATAAGATTTGCCTCGTCCGGCGGTGCTGTCATGCTGGTAGCCGCCATTCTAGCAGCGCGATCCGCGGAGCGGGGAACGACAGGCGCAGCGCCTAGCGGCCGACTAATTGCGCAGTGCCGTTCAGCTTCAGTGAAACGGTCAGGATGCCATCCCGGGTCTCTTCTCGTACATCAGCCGCGTCGCCGCCGATGTGGACGGAAGACACGCGCGGCGCGAGGATGCGTACCAACAGCTCGCCCGAACCAGAGAGGTCGATGGTGAGGGTACCATCAGTCAGCTGCGCCTTGGCATCGAGGTCAACGCCCTCGCCGCGCACGCGCAGCCGCGCTTCGTTCGATACGCGCACTGCGATCTCGAGCGGCGACCACGGGCGCTCGCCGACGTGCCCCTGCTCCGGCCGCAGCGGCAGGAGCGAGTCGTCGCGTACGTACAGCGGGACCTGATCGAGCGGCACTGACAGGTCAAGCCAGCGTGAGCCTTCGAGCGCTTCGCCGGACCAGAAGTCGAACCAGCGGCCGGGCGGCAAGTACACCTTCTGTCGTCCGCCCGGTGCGAAGACCGGCGCGACGAGCAGCCAGGGCCCGAGCATGAACTGCGTATCGACGTGGTGCGTCGTCGGGTCATCCGGAAACTCGAGCACGAGCGGCCGCACGAGCGGCAGCGCGTTGTCAACGCTTTCGTTGGCGGACGACCAGAGGTACGGCAGCAGTCGATAGCGCAGCTTCGCGAACTTGCGCACGACGGCGACGGCTTCGTCGCCGTACCACCACGGCTCGCGGCCGCGCACGCCGTGGAACCGCGCGTGCGACGAGAGCAGCCCCCACTGCGCCCAGCGGATGTACAGCTCCGTGTCCGGCCCCTGGCCCAGGTTCTGCGGGTTCCAGAAGCCACCGATGTCGTGGCTCCAGAACGGGATGCCGGAGAGGCTGAGGCTGAGCCCGGAGCGCAGCGCCGCCGCCATGCCCTCCCATGTGCACTGCGTATCGCCGACCCAGTTGATCGGATAGCGCTGCGACCCAGCGTAGCCGGACCGGCCGAAGACGACGGCTTCACCGTGCTCCTCCTTGATCGCGTCGAAGACGGCGCGGTTGTAGAGCAGCGGAAGGACGTTGTGCGTCTCGCGCCCCGTTGTGCCGTCGGAGAAGTGCGCCTCCGCCGGGACGCCCTCGCCGTAGTCCGTCTTGAACGCCGAGACACCCGCGCGCAGGAGCGGCCTGTGTTGGTCTTGCCACCAGCGCGCCGCGTCCGGGTTCGTGAAGTCGACGACGACGCCCTCACGCGGGTTGTCCAGCGTCGGCGCGACCGAGCCGTCCGCCATCTTCGCGAAGTAGCCCTTCGCTGCGCCGTCTTCGTAGAACTTCGAGTCCTTCCAGACGTACGGGTTCTCCCACAAGCAGAGCCGCACGCCGCGTTCGTTGAGCCACCCGACGAACTCTTCCGTCGTGCCGAATGCCGCCTCGTCCCAGACGAAGTCGCATGCGTCGCGCTCGTGGTGCTTGCGGTGCTCCAGCCAGCGCGGATCGACATTGACGACATCGAGCGGGATGTCGAGCGTTCGCATGCGTTCGACGACGTTGCGCACCTGCTCCGCGTCTCGGTACATGCAGCGCGACATCCACACGCCGAACGACCAGAGCGGCGGCACGACTCCCTTACCAGTCAGCGACCAGTAGCGCGCGAGAATGTCGGGCATGCGCGGGCCAGCGATCAGAAAATAGTCGAGGTAGGGCTCATCGACTCGAAACGCGGCCGTCACCTGCGACGGGTAGCCCAGCTCGTACGTGATCCGGCCGGTCTGGTTGATGAAGACGCCGTAGCCTTCCGTGGTGAGGAAGAACGGGACGTTCATGTACGTCAGCGGCGTGGTGTTCGTCCCGTGCGTATCGCGCGACCACGAGACAGCGCGCGTGCCACGCCGGTTCAGCGGGCCAAAGTCTTCGCCCAGGCCGAACACGTTCTCCTGCGGCCGGAGCTTGAGCGTCTCGTGAAAGGCCGGCGGCCGGCCGGGCCGCGTCGACCAGCCCATCGGGAACGAGACGTACTCGCGCAGCGTGCCGTCGTAGATCTCCTGCCCCGCGACGAGCGCGCCGTCGCGGTCGAAGAGCAGCCAGCGGAACGGTTGCTTCTCGACGCGGAGCCGCAGCTTGCCGCTCGAGATGACGACGGCGTCGTCGCGTTCCTCGATCTGGACGGCCGGCGGCGCGGGCAGCGGCCCGGCCAGCATCGGTGTCGACGCAGGCGGCGCTTCCTTGCCGACTAGGCACTGCACACGAAGGATCTCCGCCGTAACGAAAGCGAGGTGCACGCGGGCTGAGACGCCCTCGAAGCTCTCGACCGCGGCGACGATACCGCCGTCAATGCGCCGGAACTCGACCAGGCGTTGGAGGAAATCGTACTCACGATCGATGTCGCCGAAGATCGGGGTCGACGCGTCGCCGAGGTCGAGCAGCGTGTTTTCAGCCTTCATTGCGCATCCTTGGTTCGCGGGGCTGCAACTACGATAGCAGCGCCCGGCGCTAAGCCCAACACGCGCGGCCTTCTATAATGAGCCGTGCCGATCGAGAAGGCTTTTGCGATTAACGGAACGCCGGCCGCCGTCTGGCAGGCCCTCACCGGCGAGCTCCAGCTCGCGGACAGCGCCGATTACGAGATCGAGCGGGCGATCGCGAACCAAACGCTGTCCTTGTGGGTGCGCCTGCAGGGCGGCATCCGCGCTCGAATGACCTACAAGCTTGTTCCGCGCGACGGGCACACGGAGGTCGTCGCCACGATGGAGCCGGAAGGCTTCCGCTACGCGTTCTTCCGGATCATCACGCTCGGCCGCGCCGACGTGAACTACGAGATCGCCCTCGTCGAGGGCCTGGCCAACTTGAAGCGCGCCGTCGAAGGAGCGTAGGCGCGCTCCACGTGCGAGAGCCGATATCGCCTGCTACCATATCGTCGCAGCCGCCTTGCGGCGCGCTCGCTAACCAGCATCCTTCTCTAGAACGATGGAGCAGGCAGAAGCGACGCCTGAGGGGCGTCCGGTCGTCGCCGAACGAGCCGCAGCCGGCGGCACCTTCGTGTCCTTACGGCTCGGTCAGTTCCGATTACTGCTCGCCGGCACGGGCGCCGCGCAGGTCGCCAACTGGATGGAGGCCGTCGCGCGCGGCTGGCTCGTCGAGAAGCTGACGCACTCTCCGTTTCACCTGGGTTTCGTTGCGTTCGTGTTCGGGATCAGCTCGCTGATCGCGTCGCCGGCCGCGGGCGTGCTGACGGACCGCGTCGATCGCAGGAGCCTAGCCGTGTCGACACAGGTTGTCTCGGCGCTCGTCGCGTTGACGCTCGGTCTTCTTGTCGTGTCGGGCCACCTCGTGCTGTGGCAGCTCTACGCGGCGGCGATGATCAGCGGCGTCAGCGCCGCGGTGAACATGCCGACGCGGCAGGTCCTGCTCTACGATGTCGTGCAGGGCGAGAACCTGACGAACGCGATTGCCCTCAACTCTGTGGTGGCGAACATCGCGCGGATTGCCGCGCCAACGTTCGGCGGCGCGCTCATTACGCTGGGCATTCAGTATGCCTATTTTGGGGAAGCCGGCTTCCTGGCGATCGCCACGATCGCGACGCTCTCGCTGCGAATTGCGGGCAGCACCGAGCGCACACACATTCCGATGTGGCAGGGCGTGCGGGAGGGCTACAACTACGTCCGCCGCGACCCGACGCTCTCGCGGCTCGTGCTGCTCAACGTGATACCGAGCGTGTTGATCTATCCGTACGTCTCGCTCATGCCGCGATTTGCCACGGGCGTGCTGCACACTGGCTCCACAGGATACGGCATCCTGCTGAGCGGCGTGGGGTTCGGCTCGATCCCCGGTGGGCTACTCATTGCGAACATGTCGAAGAACAAGGGAAAGATCATGAGCATGGCGGCGCTGCTCTACATGGGACTGGTGGCCTGCTTCGCGTTCTCACCCTGGTTCCTGCTATCGTTCGCGATCTTGGTCTTCGCGGGTATCGGCTGGTCGATGATGGCGATCCTGAACCAGATCTTGCTACAGCTGCAGATCGCCGACGACAACGTGCGCGGGCGCGTGCTGGCGTTCTACAGTATGTCCAACGGACTGACGCCGTTCGGCAACCTCGCGATGGGCGCCACTGCGGGCTCCATCGGCGTTCAGCCGGCCGTCGCCGCGTTCGCGCTGACGGGATTCGTACTGGCCGGCTACCTGGGGCTCGGCTCCGCGCGCGTCCGGCGCCTTTAGGCGGTCGCCGGCTCTTCTTCAATCGCCTTCGCCGCCTGCTCGAGAACGCGCCGCTCGTTCTCGAACGAGAGGAGCTTGCGCGCGTCGTCGAGCTTCATCCAGCGCGCGTCGTCGACTTCCGCGTCGTGGTCCTTCGTCGAGCCGTTGGTGTAGCGAAAGAGAAAGAAGTAGACCAGCTTGTGGATGCGATCGCGTTCGCCGCCGTGTGTCCAGACGTACCAGTACTCGATGCGCTCCAGTGGCCGCACCAGATCGCCCTTCAGCCCGGTCTCCTCGGAGACCTCGCGCGCGGCGGCGTCCTCCGCCTTCTCACCCGGCTCGATGATCCCCTTCGGCAGCTGCCAGGTCTTGCCGTTCTGCGTCGAGATAAGGCAGACCTCAGCCTCCCCGGTCCGGCGACGAAAGACGACGCCGCCGGCCGAAATCTCCATGCGCGTCTTCAAGCTCGAGCGCTCCCCCATAGCCAGCACATGTCTCTCCATCATAGACGTTACTCTCCATGTGCGACACGGGCCGGGCTTGCTATGATGGCGGCGCCCTTTGGTACCCGATTGGAGGAGCAAGCGATGGAAATCGGACTGCACTTGCCGCAGGTCGGCCCCCTCGCGACGCGCAAAGGCCTCACCACTATTGCCCGGATGGCTGAAGATCGCGGCTTCGATTCGCTCTGGGTAAGCGACCACGTCATCGTTCCGCGCAACCTGAAGTCGCGCTATCCCTATAGCCCCGACGGCAGCTTCCCAGTGCCGCCCGACATCCCCTTCCTGGAGCCGCTGGCGGTCCTGCAGTTCGTTGCGGCTGTCACGGAGAAGGCCAAGCTCGGCACCACGATCCTCGTCGTTCCGATGCGCAATCCTGTCATCACGGCGAAGCAGCTGGCGACGCTCGACGTGCTCTCGAACGGACGGCTGATCCTCGGCGCCGGCGCCGGCTGGATGGCGGAGGAGTTCGAGATGCTGGAAGTGCCGTTCGAGAAGCGCGGCGCGCGTCTCGATGACTACATCGAGCTGATCCGGGCGCTGTGGACGGAAGACAACCCATCGTTCAACGGACGCTACTACAAGATCGCGGACGTCGGCTTCGCGCCAAAGCCGGTGCAGAAGCCTCACCCGCCGATCTGGATCGGCGGCCACAGCGCGCCGGCGCTCCGCCGCGCCGGTCGCTTCGGTGACGCCTGGCATGCCGCGTACGCGGGGCCGGAGCTGCTCAAGCAGCAGTTCGCCGAGGTGCGCGAACACGCCGACCGGGCCGGCCGCGACCCGAACAAGATCGAGCTGACGGTGCGCACGCGATTGCCGCTGAGGGATCCCGCACAGGCCATCGCCCAGCTGGAAGCGTGTCGCGAGCTGGGCGTCACTCACGTCGTAACGGAGGCGCTCAGCGCCGACATGGACCGCACGCGCTCAATGATCGAGACGCTCGCGAACGACGTGCTACCGAAGGCCTTGGCCTAGGCACTGCGGCCCGTCGTACAATACATACGTCATGTGGGACTTCGGCCGGGCAGAGCTCCTAGAGCCGGAAGCAATTGGCGAGCCGGGTCAGCGCGTCTTTCGCCTGCGCGTGATGAGCAGCGGCGAGGCCGCATCGCTCTGGCTCGAAAAGGAGCAGCTCGCGGCGCTGACGCTCGCCATGCGTCAGCTGCTGGAGCAGGCGGATGAAGAAGAGGTCGCGGACGAGCCGGAGCCTGCTGCGACCGCGCCGGCGTTTCCCGAGCAGCCCGAGATCGACTTCAAACTCGGCCGACTCGGCATCGGCTACGACGAGCGGCGGCGCATGGTGACGATCTTCGCCTATGCCATGGAGCTCGAGGACGACGCGCCGCCGACCTTCGCCTGTCAGGTCAGCCTGGACCAGTGCGCTACTTTCGCGGAGAACGCCGAAGCGACGATCAACGCGGGCCGGCCGATCTGCGTCCTCTGCGGCACCGCCATCGAGGCGGGCGGCCACAAGTGCCTGCGCCGCAACGGCCATAGCAAAGCCTCCATCTCGCTCGAATGAACGACGGCCGCGCGCCGCTCCGCGCCTTCGGCCCGGCGGACGGTGACCTGCGCCGCCTGGCGGGCCGCATTATCGCGTTCGCCGGCTACGGCAACCAGGGCCGCGCACAGGCGCTCAACCTGCGCGACAGCCTGCGCGCCGCATCGATCGACGCGCCCATCATCGTCAGCGCGCTCCGCGACGGGACACGGGAGCAAGCCGAGCAGGACGGCTTCGACACGCGCGATGTCGCGGACGCCGTCGCAGCAGCCGGCATCGTCTTCCTGCTCCTCCCCGACGAAGGCCTGCCGGAGATCTTCGCGTCAGAGATCGCGCCGCATCTCCGTCCGAGCGACGCGCTGGTGATCGCGAGCGGGTACAACATCGCGTTCGGCGAGCTCGGGGTCCGGGCGGACGTCGATGTCGTGATGATCGCGCCGCGCATGATCGGACGGGGCGTGCGCCTCGCGTACGAGCGCGGCGATCCGTTCTACAGCTACATCTCTGTCGAACGGGACGCAAGCGGCCGCGCCTGGGAGACCGTGCTTGCGCTGGCGGAAGGCATCGGTGCGCTGCGCGGCGGCGCGCTCGAGATCTCCGCGCGCGAAGAGGCGATCATCGATCTCTATATGGAGCAAGGCTTCGGCGCGATCTTCGGCCGGCTCGTGTTCGAGACGCTGGCTACCGCCGTCGAGGCCGGCCTGCCGCCGGAGGCCATGGTGCTAGAGCTGTATTTATCAGGAGAGATGGCCGAGACGATGCAGGCCATGGCCGATCTCGGCTTCGTCGATCAGTCCCGACTCCACTCGCTGACGAGCCAGTACGGTGGCATGACACGCAGTCTGCGCCTCGACCGTGAACCGCTGCGCAAGCATCTGCAGCAGGCGCTCGACGAGATCAAGAGCGGCGCCTTCGCCAAGGAATGGGCGGCGGAGCGCGCGAGCGGCTACAAGACGTTCGAACAGTTGCGAGCGCTAGGCCTCGAGCACAACCCGTTTACGCCCATCGAGCAGCGCCTGCGGGAGCTGCTCAGCAGGGCGACAGGCTAACGGCTCATAGAGCGGGGCAGTCCCTGCAGCGTATCGTCGATGTCGATGCTACCATCGACCTGATCCCACGACAGGAGGTCCGCGTGGCAGAGAAGGTGACCGTCCAATACCTGCCCGACTACACCTACAGCCAGCTCCTTGCCGCCGGCCAGCACGCGTTTGTCGCGGACGAGCCGCGGGAGTCCGGCGGCGAAGACCTAGGCCCCAGCCCGTACGAGCTGCTCCTGTGGGCGCTCGGCTCGTGCACGGCCATGACGCTGATCATGTACGCGCGCCGCAAGGGCTGGCCGCTCGATGACGTGTCGGTACACCTGACGCACGACCGCGTCCACGCGCAGGACTCCATCGACGCCGAGAGCGCGGGCGGCAAGGTCGAGGTCGTGACGCGCGGCATCTCGCTGCGCGGCGACCTAACGGACGAACAGCGCGAGCGTCTGCTCGAGATCGCCGGACGCTGCCCCGTCCACAAGACGCTCTCCAGCGGCACGAAGATCGTCGACACGATCATCGCCGGGGAGTAGGGTTTACCCTTACGCCCCAGCCGAGCCGCTCCGAAGCTGCTGTGCTAAGATCGATCAGCGAAGCGCGCCTTGCGGCCTGCCGCCGACATTGCGCAGGAGCTTGAATGCAGCCCAACCCCGCCCGCCGCTGTACGGTGTCGCGCCTCGGCTTGGTCGAGTATCAGGCGGCCTGGGACCTGCAACGGCGCCTGGTTGAGGCGTGCCGCGAGCGCGGCGAGCAGCACCTGGTCCTCCTCGAACACCCGCCGACCTACACGCTGGGAGCGCGCGGCAAGCAGGAGCACCTGCTGCTCGGCGAACCGGCGCTCGCTCAGCTCGGCGCAACGGTACACCGGATCGACCG
>JBIOYF010000244.1:0-2461 GCA_044870035.1 Dehalococcoidia bacterium | reverse complement strand
GCGCCGATCAGGAGGACGAGCGTCATCGCAATCTGCCCGGCGACCAGCAGCGTCCGCAGCCGCTCGCCCTGACGGTCGCCCGTCGTGCGCGCTGCGCCGGCGTGCAGCGCGAGCCCTTCGCCAAACGCGGCCCTGCTGACGCGCAGCGCCGGCACCAGCCCGATCAGCAGCGTCGAGACCAGCGACAAGCCGAGGCAGAACAGCATTACGCGGGCGTCGATCGCGATGCCGCCAAGGCCTGGAAGCATGGATGGCGGCACGAGCGGCAGCGTGGCGTCGATCGCGAGCCACGCGAGCATCACCCCCAGCGACGCGCCCAGCAGCGACAACACGACCGCTTCCGTCAGCAACTGACGTACGATGCGCTGGCGTCCTGCGCCGAGGGCCATGCGGACGGACAGCTCGCCGCGGCGCGCGGTGAGGCGCGCCATCTGCAGGTTCGCGACGTTGACGCAGGCGATCAGGAGCACGAACGAGACGGACCCTAGCAGGATCAGCAGCAGCGGACGCGCCAAATCCGTGCCTTGCTCCTGCAAGCCGACCGTGCGCGCGAGCGTGCGGGCGTTCCGCGCGAATACGCCGGCGGTCGTGAGCGCGCCGGCAGGCGAGATCGACGGATCGTTCACGAGCGCCGTCAATTCCGCTTCCGCGCGTTCCTGCGTCACGCCTGACTTCATGCGGCCGAGCAGGAAGAGAGACGAATTACCGCCGGTATCGCCGGCCCAGCGATTGGGCAGAAAGATGTCCGCGTCCGGCAGCGCGCCGAGCCGGGGGATGACCAGCCTGAAAGTAAAGTCCGGTGGCAGCACGCCGACGACGGTACGGGGAAGGCCGTCGATGGTGATGGACTGTCCGACGATCGCCGGATCGGCGTTGAGCGACGTGCGCCACAGGCGATCGCTGACGATCGCCGCGCGATCGTCGTCTGGCGCTGTGGCGCCACTGAGGAACGCGCGGCCCCGCACGGGACTCACGCCCAGCGTGGCGAAGAAATCCGGACTCACGTTGAGCCCGGGCAGCTGCAGCGGCTCGCCGCGTCCGGTGAGCTGCGCGTCGATGGAAGTATAGGCCGCGAGATGATCGAGCGTGGTGACGCGCTGGCGCAGTCCCTCGTACGTCACGGGCGGCCAGGTCGAGAACGTCCTGACGCCCGTCCCGGTCTGCTGCGCTGACGCGACGATGACAAGGCGATCGGGATTGGGATACGGCAGCGGACGCCAGAGCACGCCGTAGGCGACGGAAAAAATGGCGGTGTTGAGCCCGATGCCGAGCGCGAGCGTGGCCAGGGCGGTGAAGGTGAACGCCGGGTCGCGCCGCAGTAATCGCAGCGCGTGACGCACGTCCTGCGCGAGCGTTTCGAGCGTCGTCATTTCTGCATCCTTGGATCGTGCCTGGCGTCGGCATACATGGACGGGCACCCGTCATCGAGGGCTTCGGGGCGCAGTTCGTAGTGCCAGGGCTCGTTCCTATAGATCTGGCATAGTCCGTACTCGGCGCCGTGTTTGGACAGCCACGCCGTGGCGCGGGAGGGCCCGATGTCGACCGCATGTCCCGACACATGAGAAGACGTGTCTGGAGTGGCTACCCATCGGGCGGCTTTCTTTGCTGAGCCGTACTTCGCAACCGCGTCACGAAGGAGTTGCTTCTGATACTCCCGAGAGCGCCAGCCACTGTTCACAACGATCTCGATCCCGTCTCTTGCCGCCTCCGTTGCAGCTTGGCGGAGGGCACGGAGCAGACCTGGATCGAGGTTGGCCACAGCCGGAATGTCGTCATCGAAGACCCTCACGCCCTCAGGGACGGCGCCATCTGTCTCGCCAAGTACCGTTGGAGGTGAGAAAGTCGTCGTGCTGACGACGACAAGGGCCGTGAGGATGGCTGATCGGATACGACGAGCTGCGATTCGTGCTGGCTCGCTGCGGGACATGCCGTTAGTCTGGACAGCGTAGTGTTGTCAGCACGTATGCGGTTTTCGATATACGGACGATATGTCCCGGCTCGTACCATCGAGGGTGTATGCGTGTGTTGATCGTCGAGGACGAGCCATATCTTGCAGAAGCCATCCGTGATGGCCTGCGCCTGGAAGCGATCGCCGCCGACATCGCCAGTGACGGTGACACCGCGCTGGAACTGCTGAGCCTCAACGTCTACGACATCGCCGTCCTCGACCGCGATATCCCAGGCCCTTCCGGCGACGAGATCGCTAAACGAATCGTCGCCTCCGGCAGCGGCATGCCGATCCTCATGCTCACCGCCGCCGACCGGCTCGACGACAAGGCCTCAGGGTTCGAGCTCGGAGCCGACGACTACCTCACGAAGCCCTTCGACCTTCAGGAACTCGTGCTCAGGCTCAGAGCCCTCAACCGCAGGCGCGCCCACAACCGGCCACCCGTGCGAGAGATCGCGGGCCTGCGTCTGGATCCGTTCCGACGGGAGGTCTACCGCGACGGCCGTTACGTCG
>JBIOYF010000243.1:0-5971 GCA_044870035.1 Dehalococcoidia bacterium | reverse complement strand
TGTTCTCCAGCACGGCGATCGGGTTGCCGGACAGCTCGAGGATCATCGAGAGCTGCGAGAGCGCGCGGTTCAGCTCGCGGACCGACTCGCGGATGGGCGGGATGTCGGAGACGCCCCAGAACTGCTTGGGCTCGCGCAGGTTCGGGAGGATGACGAACGGGATAAAGCCGTAGGGGTTCGCCTTCTCCTCGATGCGGGCGCCCGCCAGCCACAGCTCGAACGTCTCCGCGGTCCACACCTCGACGACCTCGACGCGGTCCGAGCGACCGCGGCGCGCCGGCGCCGGCACACCGAAGGCCAGCTCCACTTCGTCGGCGGAGAGGGCGTAGCGGCTGGCGACGCGCCAGATGCGGGTGACGTCGTCGCCGAGCCACCAGACGAAGAGCCCCTGCACGTCCGGCGATGACACGCGCACGCGCCGTTCGATCGGGTCCCAGGTGACCTTGTAAGCCGCGTCGCCGAGCACCGCCGCGTCGATCTCCGTGTCGAAGTCGAGCTGCGCGAGGTTGTTCTCTTCGGCGACGGCGCGCAGCGTTCGCTCGGCCAGCCGGGCGCGTTCGTTGGCCTCCGGCGAGCCGTCCTCCGGGTCGACCACGGAGTGCATGCCCGACATGAGGTACGAGACGGTTTTTTCAATGAACGTCTTGGCGTAGTTGAAGGTGAGCCGCCGTTCGCGCTGGCGCGTGCCGCCCGGCCACTGGTTGCCCTGATAGAAGGTGAGCAGGTCGGCGTAGCCGCGCAGCCGCGCTGTGTCCAGGCGGGCGATCTGCTGCGGCAGCGTGAGCGATTGCTGGGTGGCCATGGGAAGCACCTCCGTCGTTGCGAGTCGTGGTTCGGCCCACGCTACGACGGAGGCGAGAAAGCGCCAAGCGGCAGATGTCACCAAAGAAGAGGCCCCTCGCGTGAGGGGCCTCTGAAACGTCGTGATGTAAGGTTGCGGCTAGCGGCGCTTGAGCGCGAACGCGCCTCCGCTCGCGAGGGCGAGGCCGGCCAGCGCCAGAGCCGCGATCAGCCACGCCGAGCCGCTGCCAGTCGAAGCGCCCGTACCGGTGGTCGGGAGGCTCGGGCCGACCGGCGTCGCGGCGGTGGCTGTTGGCGCGGCAGGACAGAGCACGGATATTGCAGTGCGCCCGGGTTTGGAAACACCAGCCTCATTGAACCCAACGACCGTGTACTCGACCGATGTCCGGTCAGGGCAAGTTATGTGGGCCTCTTCCGGTACGGGGAAGCTCGTTACATCTGGTCCCACTTCATACCGGAACTCAAGGTCTGCACGGCCCTTGGACCCGACTGGAACCGTAGCCCGCAGTCGAATCGTGATACGATAGCCATCTTCGTTGTCTGCGTTGTCCGTCCACCTTAATGCGCCACCCAGAAATTGTACATCTGTTGGAGCTGACGGAACGTCTTCAGTAGACGTCTGCGCGAGCGCAACGCCTGAGGCGTACATGAGTGTCACGACAGACACAGCGATCACGAGCTTGCCAATGAAGCGTGCTATGTGCATGCTTAGTAACCCAGGACTGTGCCCAATGCGGTCGCAATCTCCGCTGCCGTAGCCAAGTCTGGACAGGGCCATCAGGCTTAGCGCGCCTGCGAGCATATGCCCGGTTTACGGCACTTGTCAAGTCTCCAGTCGCTCGGCGCAAAAAGAGAAGGCCCCTCGTCTGAGGGGCCTCCAAGCTATCGAGTCGTTGTTGTTAACGGCGCTGCCGTAAGGCGAAGGCGCCGGAGCCCGCGAGGGCGAGGCCGGCCAGCGCCAGAGCCGCGATCAGCCACGCCGAGCCGCTGCCAGTCGAAGCGCCCGTACCGGTGGTCGGCAGCGTGACCTCCGGTTCCGCCCGCTCGATGTTGGCGCAGGCGACGACATCCGGCGTCTCGCCAGCGGCGGGGGCCTCAGCCGCGACGGCGATCGCGTGCGGCTCGTCCAGTAGGTGGTCGAAGTCGGCGCTGAAGATGCTGCCCGCGGCGCCGTTCGAGAGGGGCGCGAGCTGCTGCGCGAGCTCTCCGAGGTCGTCGCACGTGCCCTCGTGGATGCCCGACGGCTGGCGGACGCCCTCGGGGCCTGGATCGATTTCCACGAAGGCGAAGATAACGCCTTCGAACGACCCTACGCCAGCGGCGCCCTCCTGATCGCCGGTCATCTGCAACTCGACAAAGTCTTCCGAAGGTGGCCCTTCGTCCTCCCCCTCGTCCGGCTGAGAGGCGCGAAATTCCGCGAGCTGCGCGGTCTGCGGGTCACTGAGATCGTCGACGACGTCCAGCGACGCGACCTTTCCGTCCACGACAAGGGCCGTGAAGTCTGCGACGCCACGTTCGATGCCGGCTTCAACCGTGGTGCTGTCCCGGAACTCCAGCGTACCCGTAACCTGCCCGCCCGTGGCGGCGATCTCCACGACGGTTACGCTGAACTGCGGGTCAGGCTCCTCCGAGAACGCGACCTCCATCGCCGCCTGGCCGAAGATGCCAAACGAGCCTTCGGCGTCGAGGAACGTGACCGCCGCGTCGTCGGTAAAGTGCGCCGCGATGGCCGCGCCATCGCCTGTCGGTAGCGAGTCGTTGAACTCGTCGACGAGCGCCTGAACGACGGCGACCGGGTCCTCCGCGGCGCCGGCGGTTGAGCTGCCGAACGAGACAGTGAAGATGCCGGCCGTCGTGATGGCAAGCATCGCCACCAGAATTGTTAGTCTTCTCATTTTCTCCCCCTCCGCTTGTAATATTTGTGACAACGATACGGGTTGCAGCCCGTAGGGTCAACACGGCCACTATGGTACGCGGTCAGCCATAGAACGACGCAGCCCGGGCGTCACATGCCGCGCGGCTGGCCGCAGCGCTCCTTCGCCAGGATGCGGAAGACGCTGCGGCGTGTGAGCCGGTACTGCGCGGCCAGCGCATCGATCGAGCTGCCCTCCTCGTAGAAGCGGAGCAGCGTGCCGTTGCGAGCCGTTTCGAGCAGCCTGCGGGCGCCGCCCTTCTGGTCGTAACGGCAGACCTCAAGCGGGCAGCGCAAGCAGCTTGGGGCCAGCTCGCAGCCGCCGTCGTCGTAGCCTATGTGTTCCGGCAGCGCATCCTGGCGGATCTTGCGTCCGTTGTCGTGCTGTTCTTGTGCAGGCGTTCGCGAAACTTCGTTCCGTACCGACACCATCACCATCGCTGCGTTTCTCTTTCACAAGCCAATCCCTCGTCCGCGTGCGACTCGCGGCGCGGCGTCCGCGGCCGCGTCGACAAGTAGTGCCAGGCTGATCAGATAGTCGTCGTGGCCTTCGGCGGCGTCGACGAAGAAGTTCATCGTCCGGTTGGCGCGATAGACGGCGCGGGCGCGCTCCAGCTCGTGCAGGCAGTGCCGGTATTCGAGCGAGCCGTCGGCGTCGTAGAGCTTCAGGCGGCCGGCGTTCACGGCCGCCAGCAGGCCGTAGCCGAGGCGCGACTTCGACTCGGCAGTGAACTTGACCGGCCGGACGACGTGCGAGCCGAGCGCGACGCCCAGCAGCCGCGCGATCGTTTCGCCGAGGCCGCTTGCATCGACGGCGAGGCGGCGCACTTGCCAGACCTCGCGACAGAGATCGGCGAGACGGCGGAGCAGCCGGTCGTGCGGCTCGCCGGTCCAGGCGTAGTGCTCGATCACGTCGAGGCGCGGCTCGTAGACGTAGGCGCGTTCGTCCGGGAAGACGGCGCGGGCGATGGTAAGGACCGTGGCGTCTCGGAGCGAGGGCGCGGCGGCGTCATCGAGCGCGCCACCGGCGAGATCGAGTCCGGCGACGTACGTCTCGCCGGGGCGAGGCGCGCGCTGGCGCGGATGACGGCCCTGGAGCTGGGCAAGCTGGCCGGGCGTGAGCAAGCGGCCGCCGCCGGAGATGGGCTTGAGGCAGTACTGCGTCAAGAACAGCGGGTGCTGCTCGCCGAGGCGCTGGCGCTCCGATTCGACGTAGCGGCGGTAGGCCGGGTTGTACTGCGCGACGACCTGCCAGTCGTACTCGAAATGGCGGCGGACGCCGTCGCTGCGCTCGAGCTCCAGGTGGCGCTGCTTGGCCCGTTCGAGGAGAGTCGAATCGTCCCAGGCGGTGCCGTAGAAGACGACGGTGGAGTTGGCGACGGAGGCCATGGGTCGGAAGTCGCGGTCGAACTTCTCTTCGTCGACGTCCTGCGCCTCGTCGACCTCAAGCAGGAGGCCGGCGCTGTGGCCGGCGACGTTCGCTTCGGGCTCGGCCGACATGAAGTAGCAACGCGCGCGGCCGAGGCGGATGACGTGGCCGGCCTCGATCTCGGCGACGGACGAGAGGCCGGCTTCGACGAGGCGCGACCAGAGGCGGCGCAGGCTGATGCGCGCCTGCGGGTCGAAGGTGGGCGCACACTTCACGGCGTCGATGTCCTGGCTGGCGTAGAGAGTGAGCAAGTACGCCTCGAGCTGGGCGGAGAGCTCGTTCTTGCCGGCCTGGCGCGCCATCTCGACAGAGAAACTGAGGCCGCGCTGGTTGAGCACGCTATCGAGGATGGCGCGGCCCGGCTCGATCTGGTACGGACGAAGCAGTTGCTTCCACTGGAAGCTCGCGAGCTCGGGACTTGATTGTATTTCCATTATTGAGAAATATATGGCCCTTTTCGAATCTGGTCGGGGCGATTTTCTTCGATTGTCTTCCGGCGCATGACCTTCAGTGGTGGTGTTGTTCTGAACGATCCCTTCGCTCTGCTTGAGGGCAGGCCTTGGCCCTCCACCCCGCTGCCGCCTGTCCTTTTCCGCTCCCCTCTCGGCTCAGGATGACACTACGCTTGGTCACTGGCCGGTCGTCACGCAAAGAGCTTGAGAATGACCTGTGTGGCGACGGCACCGGCGAGCAAGAAGAGGAGGCCGTTGATGCGCCCCTTCAGCTCGTCGAGCTGGCGTTCGAGGTTGCTGAGCCGCCGAGCAACGGAGGCGCGAACCGATGCTTTGTCGCCTGCAGTTGGTTCAACTGGGCGAAGGCGCTGCCGCGCACGGCGCTGAACTAAAAACGCCAGCGCGCGCTCGATCTCACGCGGCATCATTCGTCTCCGGAAAGAACTGGAGGGCCAGACCGCGCAGCAAGTTCGCGGCGCTGGACGCGATGTCCTTCTCGGCTTTCTTCGAGAGGCGGTGGCGAGTGGCGAGGAGCTTCGCCAGCAGCTCCATGCCGCGCACCATAAGCTGGAAGGTTTGAGGCGTGTCGCCGACGGCGTCACGCAGCCTGGTCCGGAGCAGCGCGATCTCCTGGTCGAGGCCCTCTATGTCAGCGGCATACTTCATCGTGGTCTGGTGGGCGACATCCATAGCGCTGCCATAGAAGTCGCGTACGATAGGCGGGCGCCCGCGCCGCTTTTTTGCGTCGGAGCTAACGTGTTCGACGGTCATCGGTCGCCTCCAGCAGGTCGAGCAGCCGTTCCAGCGTCTCTGGTGGTAGGCGGGAGGCGACTTCAGCGACGCCGAGCAGCAGACAGAGCGCGACAAGCTCCCAGTTCTTACGTTCGATCGCGATTGCCAGCGTTGATGTAGCCATTACTTGCCCTCACGCCCGGCCCCTCTCCCCAAGGGAGAGGGGAGCTTGGAATCGGCGGGTCCTGGAAGCAGGCATTAGGAAACGATCCTCCTTACGACGATCACGGTGATAAACGCGGTGGCAAGCAGGAGCGGCAGCCGGGCGAGCGCCCAGACGCCATCAGACAGATCGCCGAGGGCGACCAGCTGGTCGTGCAGGTGGAGCAGGCCCTGGGAGAAAGCGGCTTCCAAGGTTACGGCCACGCCGATGAGGACGAGCGCGGCGGCGCCGGTCCGGCGTGCCCTCCGTTCGGAGGCGCGCAGCCAGTAGCGGGCAAAGTAGCCGGCGTTGAAGAGGCCGCTGGCGGCGGTAGCGGCGTCCTCGGCCAGGATGAAAGGCGCGACGTTCATATCGGCCAGGGTCCCTTTCGCTTCGGGTTATCCAGCGATGCCAGAATAGTACATATGTTCTAGTCCGTCAAG
>JBIOYF010000242.1:0-9459 GCA_044870035.1 Dehalococcoidia bacterium | reverse complement strand
ACTGGCCCCTGAAGGAGCGAAAGGTCTACGAGCGCTGGCTCAAAGAATCGCAGTGGGGCCACCTCTTCGCGGAGTACAGCGCCGAGGGCGCGCAGTCGCCCTCCACCGCGCCCACCGGCACTGCTGCGGCCGGCGGCTAGTTCGTTCACTTGCCACCCCGCTTCAGTGCCTGATACGATCAACCCCACCGTGGGGCTGTAGCTCAATTGGGAGAGCGTTTGTCTGGCAGACAAAAGGTAGAGGGTTCGAATCCCTCCAGCTCCACCAGGACGACAGACAGGAAGCGCCCCGTCCGGGGCGCTTGACGCTTAAGAGGAGGGGATGGACGCCACCCAGCAACTCGAGCTCGTAGGCAAGCTGCTGCTGGCCGCGTTCTGCGGCGGCTTCGTCGGCTGGCAGCGCGACCGGCGACGCTACGTCGCCGGACTACGCACCATGGCGCTCGTCGCCATGGGCGCGCTGATGTTCACCGCGATCAATGAGACGTACGGCCAGGACCGCGTCACGTCCAACATCGTCACGGGCATCGGCTTTCTGGGGGCCGGGATCATCTTCCGCGACGTCGGCACGGTGCGCGGCATTACCACGGCCGCCACCGTCTGGGCCGTCGCCGCGATCGGCGTGTGCATCGGCGTCGAGCTCTACGTCGTAGCCTTGGTGGCCACAGGCCTTGTCTTCGTTATTCTGGAGATGCGGCCATTCACCGAATATATCTCGGGCCGCCGCCGCGATCTGCCGCTGCCGAACGCGCTGCGCCACAGTAACGAGGACGAAGAAGACCAGGGCACGGACCGCACCCAGGACTAGCTTCGCGTTGCTTGACTTCGTACTTCCCGCTTCGCGATGATTCCATTGTGATGCGGGCGGGGAAGCTTCCGGCTCGTCTTGTCGCTCTCGCTGTCGCGGCGCTGCTCGCCTGCGTTGCCGTCGCCTGCGCCAATAGCGCGATCGCTCCCAATCACAACGATGAGCCCACGCCGCCCGCAAACACCGAGAACATCTCGGTCGTCATCAGCGACGACGTGATCTTGAGCGCCCACCTCTTCGGCCGCGAGAACGAGCCCGTCGTCATCCTGAGCCACATGCGGCCGAACGATCAGACCGCGTGGTACGCTTTCGCGCAGCAGCTGGCCGCGCAAGGCTACGCGGCGCTGACGTTCGACTTCCGCGGCTACGGCCAATCGACCGGCGGCAAAGACTTCGAAACGCTGGATGACGATCTGAACGCGGTCATCAAGTATATGCGCGACCGCGGCTGGACGGAGGTCTTCCTGGTCGGAGCGAGCATGGGCGCCACGACGTCACTCGTCGTGGCGGGAGACGCTGACGTGAAGGCGGTGGTCGCCTTGTCGCCGCCGGCCGAGTTCGAAGGCCAGGACGCGCTCGCCGCCGTCGCGGATCTGCGTGTGCCGAAGCTGCTCGTCGCGAGCGAGGGCGACGCGCCGGCGCTCCAGTTCGATGAGCTCTACGAGGCGGCGGCCGGCCCGAAAGAAGAGACGTTCTACCCGGGGAACGCTCACGGCACCGACCTGTTCGATCCGGAAAAGAACGAGCAAGCCGCAGCCGTGAGCGGCCGCATTATTGACTTCCTGGACGAGCAGCGCTAGCGGCGCCGCCGCGAGACTTCCTCGTACGTCAGCGCCGGCGGCTCATCCGGCTTGCGATCGAGCGAGTTGATACCGGTGCGGACGCTGTTCATGAACGCGTCGAGCTGCTGTTCCAGCTTGCGCAGCATCTCCATGGCGTAGCGGTCGGCTTCGTCCATCTGCTCCGACGCGAGCCGCGCGCCTTCTTCATTCTTGCGCTCCGCCTCCAGCCGCGCTTCCTGGGCGATCCGCTCCGTTTCCCGGCGCGCCTCCGCGATGATCTCCTGCGCGCGCACCTCAGCCGCGCGAACGACCTCCGACTCGCTGGTCCGGCGCGCCACCTCGTCGTCGGCGCGCGCCATCCGGAGCGCCGCCTCCTCGTCGGCCTTCGCCAGCACCTCGTCGCGCCTCAGGAGCACGTCGTGCGCCTCGCGCACCTCCTGTGGCACGGCGGCCCGTAGCTGGTCCACCAGGTCGAGCAGCCGCCTGCGATCGATCACGCTGCCGGTGCCAATGGGCAACCGGCGCGCTTCTCCGATCTGCTCTTCTAGACGATCGATGAGATGTAGCAGGTCCATACCCAGCACCTCTCTTTAAGGCTTATCTCCCGGAGAACTTCGCTTTGAGCGCTTGCGATACGTGCTCGGGCACAAGGTTCGTCACGTCATAGCCTAAACTCGCGACCTCGCGGATGCGGCTGCCGCTGATGAAGAGGTGCTCCAGGCTGCTCATCAGATAGACGGACTCGACCCCCGGCGCCATGCGCTTGTTCATCAGCGCCATATCGAACTCCGCCTCGAAGCCTGAGGCTCGGATGCCGCGCACCAGCACGCTCGCCTGCTCCTCGCGCGCGAAGTCGACGGTTAGCCCGCGGAACGGCTTCACCGTCACGTTCGAAAACTTCTCCACCGCCCGGGAGAACATCGCGAGCCGCTCTTCGGTCGTAAACAGCGAGCCCACCTCGAGCGCGACGACGGCGACCACAAGCCGCTCGAACAGCTTGGACGCCCGCGCGACGATGTCCATGTGCCCGTTCGTCACGGGATCGAAGCGCCCCGGGTAGACCGCGATAGCCAACGTTGTCCCTCCTCGCGGCGCTCGCGCCGCCTGACATCAGTGTCCTGCGGCCCTAGCCGCGGTAGATCGAAACGTGCGTATCGCCGTAGCGGCGGCTCCAGACCCGGCGCAGCGGCCCGATCGACTCCGCCGGCTCCCTCCGTCGGCTGTGCTCCAGCACCAGCGTCGTTCGCTCGTCGACGAGCCGCGTCCGCGCGAGCTGATCGATGGCGCGCAGCGCAGTATCGTCATTGTACGGCGGGTCCGCAAGGACAAGCGAGTACGGCCCTTCCAGCCGGTCCGCCGCGCGCTCCACGGGCAAGCGCCAGACGCGGGCGCGCTCCGCCAGCCCGGTGAGCCGCAGGTTCTCGCGGATGATCGCCACGTGCGCGGTCGCCCGTTCGACGAAGTCGCACCAGCCGGCGCCCCGGCTGAGCGCCTCGATGCCCAGCGCGCCGCTGCCGGCGTAGAGGTCCAGGACGCGTAACAAGTCCACCTCCTGCGCATCCAGCGTGTCGAACACCGCCCCGCGCACCAGATCGGAGGTCGGCCGCACGCCGGCCGGCGGGTTCTTGAGCCGGCGACCACCCGCGCTGCCACCGATGACCCGCACCGCACTACGGTTGGCCGGACGCCTGGACCAAGAGCTGGAGCTCCTGGCCTAGCCGCACGATGCCGTCGCTCACGATCAGTGTCAAAACGTAGTCGCCGGACGCGTCCGGCGCCTGCCATGTCACGCTGGGCCCTCTGTCGCTCTGCAGCTTCCCCTCGGACGCGGTCCAGCGCGGCTCCAGCAGGCTGCCGTTGGGCTGGACGAGCTGCACGCTTCCGGTCGAGGCGAACTGCGCGGCCGCCGCGGTCACCCCCGCATCCGCCGCGTGTGTCGAAACGTCCTCGATCGCGATGCCCTTGAGCCGGTAGCGGCCGGCGAGATCGAGGAGAAACGACGCGCTGAAGGCGTTCGCCAGCCAGACCGTGCGCTGGCCGCCCGCGCCGGTGTAGCCGAACGACACGGCCTTCGCGCCGTCGTCCCAATGCAGCGGCGCACCACCCGAGTTGCCGTTCAAGTTCTGGGCGAACGCCTGGACCGACGCGCCCGCAGCCACTGCTGCGTCGCCCTGCACCGCGGGCGTGCTCGCCAGCGTCAGCGCCTCGGTCAGCGTGAGCGAGCGGACGCCGTCGGAGCCGCGCTCCCGGCTAAGCGAACCGATCGTCAGCAGCAGCTTGCTGCTGCCGACGCGCGGCACCAGATAGCCGAGCGCTTCGCTGAGCGCGCTGTACGAGCTGCCCGGATCGGCGTTCGAGACGACGCTGATCGCGTCGACCTGCGGCGCCAGCTTCTCCCAGTCGTAGCCCAGCGTGTCCCAGCCGCTCGCCTGGCGCAACGGCGCCGGCAGCGTCAGCGTCAGCGCCTTGTTCGCGTCGAGCAGCTGCGTCGAGAGCTCCGTGATGAATGAGACGAAGTCGCCGCCCTGCTCAGGGTCGATGCCACGGTAATCGAGGTTGACGCCCGCGTACCCGTTGTCGTTGACCAGCGCGGCGATCGCTTCAACGTGCGCCGTGCGCCCATCGGCCGACGAGAGGATCTCGCGCAGCGCGTCTGCCGCTGTCGCGTCGGTCGCGCTGATCGTCGGCGCCAGCGCGACCTCGAGGTTGTCGGGCAAGGAGGGCAGCTCGCCTTCGATGGAGCCGTCAGCGCTGGGGGAATATCCGGCCGGGCTGAGAGTCGTGAGCGCTCCGAGCGCGCCTTCATCCAGCTCGCCGTCCGCCGGTAGACCGCCCACCACCGTACGCGCCGTCGGCGCCGCCTTGCGCAACACCGCGACGTTGCTGGGCACCGAGCGCACGTCGCCGCTCGCGGAGGCGCCGTTGGCCACCGGTGTCGCCTTGCCGAGCTCGCGCCAGGCGCCGTTCTGGTAGGTGTAGAGGAACAGCTCCTCCTCTCCGGCCACCTGTGACGAAAGCGGCAACGTGAGCCGCGCCGCCCGGTCCACGGGCTGCTGGGACTCCAGGTCGAAGAGCGCGCTGACAGCCTCGAAGCCGTTGGGGAGGGGCGGCAGCTCGTCCCGGATCTTCGTCGTCACGGGACCGCTGACGCCGCCGTTGTCGTCGCTCTTGAGAATCGAAACCGGCGGCAGGATCAGGACGAGCAGCAGCAGCCCGAGCACGATGGCGACAGCGACGATGATGACAGCGGCGCGGTCGCGCGGCTGTGCCCCATCAGGCTGGAGGACGCGTTCGAAGGGACCCGGCTCTTCCATGCTTCCCTGCCCGGGACGGTCGTGGACTATCGGCGAAAGGAGTGGCGCGCTGCGCTAACGGGCTGGCCATCTGGGCGCGCCTATTGTAGCATGGCCCGTCTTGCGGGCAACTGCGGAAGTGTTACGTAAGTGAGACGAACGCGGCGCCCTGCCACAAGAGCGCAGCGCCCGCGCCCAGGGCGATGAACGGCGCGTACGGGATCGGCTCGCCGCGCTTGCGCAGACCGCTCAGCAGCAGCGTTGCCGCGACAACGCCGCCCGCCAGCGCCATCAGCAGCAGCGCCGCCGGTACCAGCGCGAACCCGAGGGCGAGGCCCGCGAACGTCGCCAGCTTGACGTCACCCATGCCCATGCCCACGCCTCCGGTGAAGAGCGCCGGCAGTAGCAGGATGCCCCCCGCCAGGCCTCCCCCCGCCAGCACGTCCCAGATGTCGGCGCCCGGCATCAGCGCCCCGGCCAGGATCGCTCCCAGGATCGCCGGATACGTAATCACGTTGGGGACGCGGTACGACAGCAGGTCGGTCGATGCGCAGACGATGAGCCCGCACAGGTAGAGGCAGATCACCAGGAGTTGCGATATGTCGTCGTAGCGTGCCGCGGCGGCCGCGAACAGCCCCATCGTCGCCGCGACGACGAGCGCCCGCCGTCGCCATGCGTGGGCCGGCCCGTGCTCGACGAGCAGGGTTCCCGCCTCGGCGTGGAGCGAATGTCCCGGCGAGGGAGCAGCCGTCAGCGCGTCGATGTCCTCTTCGTCATCGACTGGCACGATGGCCAGCCGCTCGATGAGCGCATCGAGGACGATGCCGGTGGGGCAACCGATCAGCGCAGCGAAAAGACTGAGCATCTCCTAGCCATCATCGGCCGTAAGGCTCCGCGCTGCAATAGGTGCGCTTCCTTGTTCGATCATCCGGCAGCCAGTAGGCTGAAGCCAGCCATCACTACGAACAAGCGTATCAGGATGACCCGCCGTTCCGTAGCCGTTGTGCCGCGCCGGGCTCGAATGCTCGGCGTGTCGCTTGTCTCCGCCCTGCTGGGCGCGCTGCTCTTGGGCTGCGGCATCACCCTCTCCGAAGGGAGCCCGCAGACCGAGCTCTTCAAGAGCCTCACCATCCAAGAAGCGCTCGTCAGTGGCGGTCAGCTCCAACTCGACCTGACGTATGAGCAGCCCTACACCGCGCCACTGGAAGTGCAATGCGATCTGCTCACGCTCGCCAAACCGACTCCCACGCCGAAGCTGACGCCGGCGACGGTGGCCCCCGCCCGGAAGCGAACGGTCACGCCCACGCCGGTCCACATACCGGCAGCACAGCCTACGCCGCGCAACCGCTTCGCTGTCATCCTCACCGAGAACATCGGGCCGAACGCGAACGGCGGCATCCCCGGCGAGGTCACGCCGATGCCGGGCAGCATTACCCGCAAATTCACATCGCCCCCGGTCCCGGGCCGCTATCGCGTGCGCTGCTACACGCCGGACGACGACAACAATCAGATCTCCAAGACCTTCCGCGTGCTCCCAAGCTAGCCGATTCTGCCAATTGACGCCCTGAGAGAGCCATCGGTATCATCGACCTGACATGACGGAGGAGCAACGCCTCCGGTCCGGCTCGCCCGTGGAACGGGTGGCCGCATCGACACCCCCGAACGTCCCATCCAGCGACGCCGCGCCCGCCCCGATCAGCAGGGCGCTGCCGCGCGGTCTGGCGCTGCACCTGTGGTACGTCCTGCGCTCGTTGCGGCCGCGCCAGTGGACGAAGAACCTGATCGTCTACATGGCGCTGCTCTTCTCGATCAACCAGGAGTGGCAGGTCTCTGACGCCTCGTCGTGGGCGCCGTTGCTGGGCTGGAGCACGCTAGCGTTCGCGCTGTTCTGCATGGTCTCCAGCGCGGACTATCTCATCAACGACCTCGTCGACCGCGAGAGCGACCGGCTCCACCCGGACAAGCGCAAGCGTCCCATCGCGGCCGGTCTCGTTTCGCCGCGAGACGCGATCATCTGGGCGGTCGCGCTGGACGCGCTGGCGATCGGCGGAGCGTTCGCGCTCTCGGCGTGGCTCGACTGGCACGTCGGCGCCGCGTTGGTCGGCTATGTCGTGCTGATGCTTGCCTACTCGTTCGTCCTAAAGCACGTCGTCCTGATGGACATGATGGCGATCGGCGCGGGCTTCGTCCTGCGCGCGATGACCGGCGCCCTCGCCATCGACGTGCCGGTCTCGCCCTGGCTCTACGTGGTCACCGCGCTCGGTGCGCTGTTCTTGGTGATCCACAAGCGCCGGGCGGAGATCACGCTGCTGGAGGCGGGCGCCGCGAACCACCGCCCGATCCTGGAGGAGTACTCGAAGGACCTGCTCGACCAGATGGCGTCGCTCGTCACGGCGTCGACGCTGATCGCGTACGGGCTCTACACCTTCACCGCGGAGAACCTGCCGTCCAACAACTCGATGATGCTCACCATCCCCTTCGTGCTGTACGGCCTGTTGCGCTACCTGTACCTGGTGCACCAGCAGCGCGCCGGCGGCAGCCCGGAGGACGTGCTGCTCAGCGACTGGCCGCTCATCGCCGATATCCTGCTCTGGCTGGCGACTGCCGCCACCGTCCTCGTCGTCTTCCGCGACTGACCTCCTTGACAGCGCGTAGGCGCGAAGTATACTAGGCCTGACTGGTGCCTTAGGCGACCCACGTTGCCCCCGCTCGACATTCCGGGTCTCACTCCGGGGAGCGTTGTCATGCCGTTTTCTCTTCCACAAGGTCGTCTACTGGCCATAGGTGTCGCGTTCGCTATAGTCGTCGGGCTGCTCCTGTACGGTCTGCTTTCGCCGGCCGCCGGTTCGGCGAACCCGGTAGGCGGTTTCACCCGAGTCGAGACCGGTGGCTACGAATCTTGTGGCATCACGTCCGGCGGCGGACTGAAGTGCTGGGGCGCCGACGACTTTGGCCAGCTCACCGACAACTTCGCCTGTAACCCCTTCTGCTCCACTCCCGTCAATAGCACCTTCTTTCCAAGTGGCATCATCGATGTCGCTCTCGGTGAGAACCACGCCTGCGTGCTGACGAGCGCCGGCGCGGTGCAGTGTGTGGGCTACAACAACGCGAACCAGGTGGGCGATGGCGGCGCCTGTGGCCTGGAGTGTCATACACCGGCGAACGTCAGCGGCCTCTCCAGCGGCGTCATCGCGATCAGCGCCGGACGCGAAGCGTCCTGTGCTGTGCTTAGCGGCGGCTCCGTGCAGTGCTGGGGGTCCGGCTACGGCGCTCCGACGACGATAAGTGGCATCTCGACCGCAACCGACGTCGCGGTGGATAGCGGTCACGCCTGCGCGTTGACGACCGCCGGCGGCGTGAAGTGCTGGGGCGGTAACGGCTTGGGTCAGCTCGGCAACGGTACACAGCTAGACAGCGCTTCCGCGGTCGACGTCTCCGGCCTGACCAGCGGGGCGGCGGCAGTCACCGTCGGCAGCCGATTCAGCTGCGCCGTCACGACGAGCGGCGGGGCGAAATGCTGGGGCACCAACGGCGCCGGCCAGCTCGGCGCGACTTCTGGTGTGTTCTGCGATCCGCCGTACAACACCGCCCCCTGTGCCAAGACGCCGATCGACGTGTCCGGGTTGAGCAGCGGTGTCACAGGCATAGACGCCGGCAAGTCGGCCGCCTGCGTGCGCACGTCCGGCGGCGGAGCGAAGTGCTGGGGCACCAACGGGGACGGTGAGCTCGGCGATGGGACCGTGATGAATCGCCCCACGCCGGTGAACGTTGCCGGCCTTGGCTCCGGCGTCACGCAGGTCAGCACGGCGGAAGCCATCTTCGTCGCGCACTCGTGCGCGCTGCTCTCCAGTGGCAACATCAAGTGCTGGGGCGAGAACACCTACGGTCAGGTCGGCGATGGCCAAATCTGCGGCTTCAAGTGCACCACGCCCAGCACCGTCTCGACCCAGAAGCCCACGCCGACACCCACGCCCTGCGGCCCGGGCGGCTGTTCCACGCCCGTCCCCCAGCTCGACTTTTCGATCGGGATCGACAGCGACCACGATGGCGACGACGACTGCAGTACAAACGCGGGCGGCGCGCTGAAGTGCTTCGTAACGCCCGGCGGCGTATTTCGCGTGAAGTTCTACCTAAACGGTCTGCCCCCCGGCGTCGACGACTATCTCGGGTACGACGGATATTTTACGTTCAGCGGCGTAACGCCCAACGGCATCATCGACTTCCGACCGTGGCCTGACTGCGCCACGCCTGCCAGCTTCATCTTCAATTTCGTGGGCTTCGGCTGTGCCATATTCGCGCTGCCGGCCTCGACTTACCTGGGAGAGATGGCGGAGGTTGAGTTCACCTGCGCGTCGTCCGGTAGCGTCACGATGTCTCACAACCAATACGAGACGGACTTGGCTGAAGGCTCGTTCAACTCACCGACGGTCCACCGCGAAACGCCCGGCGCGCCGGAAACGCTCAACGTCAACTGCACCGGCGCGCCGCCAACGCCCACCCCGCAGTCCGTCGGCGGACTCTCCGTCGACGCGCCCGGTGCCGATGACAACGCTTCGTACTGGCTGCTTGCGGCGCTG
>JBIOYF010000241.1:0-25624 GCA_044870035.1 Dehalococcoidia bacterium | reverse complement strand
ACTCCCAGGGGCTGGGCGTTCGGGTGTCTATGCGCTGGCCGCTTAGCTGCGGTCTTGGCTTCGGACTGCCTTCAAGAGGCAGTTGTTGGCAGCAAGGACGCAGGCACTCGTAAGTCGTCACTGCGGTCGTAAAGGGCGCGGATAGCGTCGAAGTCGTCTGCGCTGGTCATCTCGCTCACCGAGTCGAGCAAGTCGTCGTAGTCGGCGCCTGTCTCGCTCTTGTACGCGGCTTCCATCCGGCCCCAAGAGTCCCAAGGGAGAACCTCGACTTTGTTCAGCGCGGCGAGATCGAAGAGCACGCTTCCTCGTACCTCGCCGATGCCCCAATTGACGCCTGCCATGTTGCACCGGGCCGGATCAAGCTCGCCGCGCCGGCATCGTTGCCAAGTCTCCCCTCCCGACCAGTACATGTTCTCAGCTAGAGACTCCGAGGTTGCGTTCGGATGCTGCTGCTTTGCCCAGGAGTCCCCCCACTGCGGATCCACTCGGACCCAACGTGCCTCTGACGGGCGCCAGTACTCGATGATCCAATGGTCCGCCCACGTGTTCGGCACGAAGTAGCCGGCAAAGCCAGCGCGAACGCGCGCAGGGATTCCTTTGTGGCGGAACAGTGCGCAGCTCAGTGTCGCGAAGTGTCGGCAGTTGCCAAGGAAGCGCTTGACCGGGGGACGGCGATCCACCAGCGGTGACGGGTCGAGCTCTTGGATGCGCTCGATCATCGCTGCCGCAGGCCGGATCTGCGGGTCGCTTCTGTCCTCCGGGACGGGGAGGGCAGCGATTACACAGCGGCGGGCCACTGTCACGAGCTCCGCCGGAGCGTCGGGCAGGCCTTCGAAAACATCCGACGGGCAACGCGTTAGGTCCGTCATCGGACCCGGCGTTGTGTAGAACTCCAACTCGCGGTTGTTCTGCACCCTGGCACTAAGACATACGCGAATTTTCGTGTCAAGCCTCGGGCTGCTCGCGACCGAACTCTTCGCCGTCTAGGTTGCGTCTGCATCTAACAGACACGCCCTACGCGCTGGCGCGGCGAGGCGCCGGTCGGCCCGGCGGGCCGCTGGAGGCAGCTCGCCTCGCCGCGAGCGCTGCGAGCTGGAAGATGAGCAGCTCGAGCGCGGTCTCGTCGTCGTGGATGCCGCGCTTGACGCTCAGGTCAGCGTCGAGGAGCAGCCGGTAGGCGCGGCGCAGCTTGTCGATCGTGTAGAGCGGCGCCTGCTGGAGCAGCCGCTGGATCACGAAGCCTTGCACTTCCAGTCGAGCGCTGATCTCCGGCGGCCGGACGCGCTGCTCTAGCAGCTCCTTGGCCATCAGCAGCAGGCGGTACTGCCGGGCCACGACCGCCAGCAGCCGCTGCGGCGCCTCGCCCTCTTGAAGCAGCCTGTGGAGCAGCTCGATCGAGTCGCGCGTGCGTCCTTCGACGACTGCGTCGACCATCGCGAAGATGTTCGGGTCGCGCGCGAAGCTGACCAGCGCTCTGACATCGTCCTCGGTTACCTCGGCGCCGTTGGCGTAGGTCGCCAGCTTCTCGAGCTCGCTGTCGAGCAGCCAGAGCTGGTTGCCGACGAGCTGCGCCAGCACCGCAACGGCGCGCGCATGCACCGTCACACCGTGGCGGGCCGAGCGGCGCAAGATCCAGCCGGCGACGTCGGCCTGGGCGAGCGGCTTGAACTCCTGGACACGCGCGCCCTTCGGCAGCGCCTTCAGGAACGGGTTGCGCGCGCCGACTGCGCCGTCCATCAAGACCAGCGTTGTCGTCTCCGGCAGATGCGGCAGCGCGTCGATGAACGGCTGCCAGGCCCCAAGCGCCGACTCCTCGCTCTTCGCACGGCGCGGCGCGCGCCCGCGACGGGAGAAGTCCTGCTCGAAACGGCCGAGCAGCCCGTCTACGACGACGAGCCGGTGCGCAGCGAGGAACGGCACGGTCTGGCAGATGCCCAGCAGCTCGTCGGGCTTGGCCGTGCGCCCTTCGATGCGCACCGTGTTCCCGGCGAGTCCTTCCCCGGAAGCACCGTCGCTGTCGAGCTCCTTCGTGAGCGCCGCCAGCGCCTCGTGAGCGGAGAAGCCGTCCTTGCCGTAGAAGGCCGCGATCACTCTTCCAAGCTCGCTCTCAGCTCGCCCACTAGTCCAGGTTCGCCTTCCAGCCGAACCAGACGACGGCGGCCACCGCCGCGAAGATCAGCACGCCCGGCCAGGCCGCGTTCGTCGCGAACTCCGCGATCCGGCCGCCCGTGCTCTCGTCCGAGAGGCTGACCGCCCGATACGCGCCGAAGATCGTTGCTCCGCCCAGCCCCAGCGCAGCGGCCGCCAGCGTCAGCAGCACATTTTCCCGAGACACTTTTCGAACCTCGAACTTCGAGCTTCCCGCTTCTCGCTTCCCGTGGTAGGTTGCCTCCGTGTTCATCCCCGCCATCGTCCTCATGGTCATCGGCTTCCTGCTCTACCTGGGCGCCTTCTCCCAGGGTCCCGGCCCCTCGATGGCCGACCGGCCGCTCCAGGCCTGGATGTTCTTCGGCGCGACCGCTTGCATCGTCACGGGCTTCCTGCTGCTGGTGGTCTAGTCGAGTGTAGCGCAGGCCGCGCTTACGGATACTGCTGCACCCACGTCTGCCCGCCGTCGCTGGTGGCGAGGATCATTGGATTCGACAGATGTTGGCCACTGGTGCCGCCGACGACCCAGCCGTGCGAGGCGTCCGAGAACGACATGGCATGCGCCCTCGGAAGCGCGCTCAGCGGAACCGGAGCACCCCACGTTACTCCCTGATCATGCGTCACCACCAGAGTTGACGTGTCGCACGGTGCACAAAAGCCGACAAAGTAGGCGCTCCCATTGTTCCCAATTGTCCAAGGACCGGGCTGCGGCCCGGGATCGGTTGGAATCGAATTGACGAGAGGTCCGCTTGACTGGTGTCCCAGGACCGGGTTCCAGTGAATACCACCGTCGGCTGTGTGCCAGAGGACGTAATCGATGATCGTGCCGCCGACAAACGGACCCGTGCTTCGCACCCAGGCTTCTTGCGAGCCTGTGCATTGTATTTCGCCGCTCTTTAACTCCGTCTCGCTCCACGTTACGCCACCATCCGTTGTTCTCAACACGCCGCTCGCCGTAGTGGCCCAGCCATGGTCAGCATCACCGAAACATACTGAACTCACGTTGGTTAGCCCTGTGTCCGTCCAGGTGCGACCGCCGTCGATTGTCTTGAGAAGCTTCCTTTCGCCCGCCACGGCCCAGCCGATCTCTGGGCTGACGAAGTCGATCAGCCCTGACCGCGACCGCTGTGCCGCCTGATCGATATGGCTCAACTGCGTCCAGTGCCCACCGCCATCGGTCGTGCGCAGCAGTTCACTTCCGCTGCCGTCGCCTGCCAGTGCCCAGCCAACCTGTGCGCTGACGAACGTCAGTCTCCAAACTTCTTCCGGTGGCGTCAGTTGTTTCTGCCATGTCTGGCCGCCGTCCTTGGTCGCCAGGATGACGCCCTTATTGCCGACTTTTCCGCTAACCCAGCCGTGCTGCTGATCGACAAAGTACACGTCGTCGAACCAGCCAGCCGTTGGCCCAAGCGTAGCCGTCGGCTCAAAGGTTGGTCGTGGTGTTCGAAACAATACCCGGGGGTCGATGGGCGTGACAGGCGTAGACGTGGGCGTCACCTTCCCACCGGAGCCGCCGCTGCATGCGAACGCGACGGCCGCCAGCACGACGGTGACCGCAACGAGTCTAGTGCAGCAGTGGCCCGAATTACGCTCCACGATCCAGCAAACGTTTCCTACTTCCCTTCAGGGAAGGGGCTTAGGGGTTAGGTCCGCCCTGGCGGGAGTGCATGGGAGTCGAACCCACCCGAGACGGGACTACCGCCCCGCAACGGTTTTGAAGACCGCAGAGGCCACCGGGCCCCTTCCACTCCCTGGCTAGTCTACGAATCGGGCGGACGCCGGTACAAGTTGAAACGCGGCGGATCGAGGTCGACCAAATGCGTCTGCGGCGTCGCGAGCCGCGGCCACTCCTCACGCCCGCCGGTCGGGCCCGGCGGCAGCGACTTCGGCCCGTCGTCGTCCTCCAGCCGTTTGCGGACGAAGAAGAAACTCCAGACGGCCAGCGCGACGAGCACGTACACGCCGACGAGGCTGAGGGCGACAAGCATGCGCCCCTGTACCAGCGCCTGGAAGGACTTCCCCTGCGGGTTCAGGACTGCCCAGGCGAAGAAGAACGCCGACACGCCGAACAGCACCAACCAGCCCAAGCGATACGCCCGCAGGATCTTCGACCCGTCCGAGAAGCGGTACGGCACCATGGTGAACAGCAGGCCCTGGATGCCGCTGGCAAAGATCAGCGCCGCTACCGCCTCCGGCATGTAGGACCACGACGTGCTGCTGCCGTGGCTGACGTGGCGCAGTGGCGTCAGCAGCAGCCACGCGCCGATGCTGATCAGGAGCAGGGCGAAGCCGGGTAACATCACCGCTTGCGCCGATTGGCGCTCGTCGATGCTCACGACCGCCAGCACCGTTGCCGACGCCACAAAGCCGTACATGATCGGCGCCTGGAATCCCGTCAGCCGCGAGAGCACGGTGAAGCCGATCGCCGCCGCGATGGCGACGGGGAAGAGCCTGACCGCCGCCGGCACGCCGAAGCGCCGGCTGTGCAGGAGCGCCTCACCTCCCTCAACGACGTACGTCGTCACGGCGATCGCGATCAGCAGGCTGCAGTAGAGCACGACGGTTCTCGAGTTGAAGCCGACGTTCGGGTCGGAGAAGCTGTAGATAAGCGCGCTCACGCCCAGGAGGAGCAGCGGCCCGAAGACGGCCTGCACTCGCGCGCCGGAGATGAGCCCCGCGAGCGGCCACTCACGCCGGAACGCCGTTCCTATCTGCCGGGACGGCGCCATGAGACGGTACATGAAGCCCTGGACCTCAACGCGGTGCTCGCTCAGCGTGTCGTTGAACATCGACGAGGCCAGGAACAAGACGATCAGGAGCCCGATCGCCAGCCCGAGGTTGGTGCCGAGGACGCGCGGGTCCTTCGAGATCTGATTGATGCCCAGGATGGCGTTCGACGGTCTGGGCGCCGGCCCCGGCGATTCCTGGAGCGGCCTGCGCGCCCCGCCGCCCGGCTGCGGCGGAGTCGGATTCGTTCGCGGGAGCACCTCCGAGAAGCGCGTTGGCGTAGGTGACGGCTGCAGCGTGGCCGACGGCGTCGTGCTCGGCCGGGGCGTGCTTGTCGAGGTCTCCTCCTCCCCGGCGATCACCACCACGGCGGTCTCCGTCGGCGTGGCGGTCTCCGTTTGCGTCGGTGGCACCGTCTGCGTCGGCGTCCGCGTAGGCGAACGGGTCGAGGTTGGCGTGTGGGTGGCGGTGAACGTTGCGGTCGGCGTGTTCGTCGGCACGCGCGTGTGGGTTGGCGTGGACGTGTCGGTCGGCGTATTGGTCGGCGTGTTCGTGGGCGTGTTGGTCGGCGTATTGGTTGGCGTATTGGTTGGCGTATTGGTTGGCGTATTCGTCGGCGTCGATGTAGCCGTGGGCGTGTTCGTCGGGCTCGCCGTTAACGTCGCGGTGTTTGTTGGCGTGGCGGTAGCGGGTGCGGTGGGCGTTGGGGCCGTAACCAGGCTCTCCGCCTGGAGGAAGACGTTCGAGTCCAGGGCGGTGTCGCTGGCGTCCGCGATGGCGAGCTTGACGTGGTTGACCGCGTTCGGGGTCACCGACGCGTTACAGCCGAGGACGGTGGTGAGGCCGTCCATCTCCGTGTTGATGCTCCCGCCGCCCTGGGCCACGCCGTTGTTGCGGTAGAGCTCCGGATGCTCGCGCGGGTCGGTGCCGAACGGGTTGCCGTTGTTGATCGTGTTGATCGAGACGGGCGCGCCATCGACCAGCGCGCAGTTTTGGCCGTTCACGTAGAACGCGAACGTGTCGTTGAACTGGCGGTGGACGTACTCGTTGTACTCCTCCGAGCCGAAGACGTAGTTGAACGTCAGCGTCGCGCCGTCCGGCACGAAGTCGAACTGCAGGACAGCCGCGTCAAAGGTGGTGAAGCCGGAGAGCGTCGCCAGGTCCGCGTCGCCAGGCTGGCCGAGCTCGCCTGAGTAGAAGTCGGAGCTGTTCGGACCCACCACGCCGGAGATGCGGCCCGTCCCGAGGATGACGCCCTCGCCGAAGCCGATGATCCCGCCCCCGCCGATGAACATGCCGGCGGACTGCGGCGACCCCGTATAGGTCACGTTCGAGACGGTGACGCCGCCGCCGACGATACCCTCAGCGAGCTGGGCGGGTGTGAGCCCCTGGCTCAGGTCCTGCGTAATGATGCCGGACGGTCCGGCCGAGGCGCCTGCGCCCAGGAGCAGGGCAACGCCGAGCAAGCCCCCCGTGGCCAGGAGGCCGGCGACCGCCGCTGAAACACGCCGAATAGTACCCCGCCGTTGCACGTTTCCCCCGCCGTCCAGCTTTCCTCGACACGGAACGTGTCAGAGTATTCTAACGCAGAAGCGCTTAGGCTGTTCCTCGCCCCTGATTCTACTTGCTCGGCGAGACGGCGTATATGGCGTTGATCACATTCAGTTTACGTTCGCGTGAACCACCCGGCGGCTGCGTTGCCAGAAGTAGGCCCAGAACGCCGTCGCGACGGCCGCGTAGATAGCGACCAGGCAGGCGACGAAGATGACCCGGCCCTCAAGGACCGCGTCGAACGCCTTCGCCTGCGGGTTCAGGACTACCCAGGAGAAGAGGAAGGCGCAGATGCCGAAGAGCGGGAACCACAGCCAGCGGTACCAGCGGAAGATCTTCTCGCCGTCCGTGAAGCGCAACGGTAGCAGCACGAACATCAACCCCTCGATGCCGCCGATGAAGATGGCTGCCGCCGCTTCGCTGGGCACGTGGGACCACCAGTGGCTGTTGTGCTGCGCCATGTCGCGCAGCGCCGGCAGCAGCAGCCAGGCGCCGACGCTCGCCGCCAGCAGCGCGATCGCCGGCACGAGGACCGCCGTCGCTCCATCCCGGCGGTCGAGACCCGCCGCGCCGAGCACCGTGGCCGACGCGATGAAGCCGTACATAATCGGCGCATCGAAGCTGACCAGGCGGGAGATCAGGACGAACACCGCCGCGATCGCGATCGCCACCGGGACGAGCCGGACGCCGGCGTCTACGCCGAAGCGCCGGTTCGCCATCAGCGCCTCGCCGCCCTCCACTATGTACGTTGTCACGCCGATCGCGATCAGCAGGCTGCTGTAGAGCAGCGCCGTCTGCCCATCGAAGGCGAGGTGCGGCTCGTTGAAGCTGTAGACGAGCGCCGTCACGCCTAGCAGCAGCAGCGGGCCGAACAGGAAGTTGAGCCGCGTATTGCCAGCCAGTCCGGCCGGCCTGAGCGCGGCCGTCCGGTCGCCGAGCCAGGCGAACGGGGCGAACAGCCTGCCACCCAGGGCCTGCAGCTCGACGCGGTGCTCGCTGACCGCCTCGTTGAAGATCGTCGAGCTGAGCAGCAGCACGATCAGCAGGATGATGGCGAGCACGATGTTGGTGCCGATGACCTTCGCGTCCTTGGAGATCTGGTCGAAGCCGAGGATCGCTGCCGTCGTTCTCGGCTCCCCTGCGCCGACGCCGAAGACCGGCCGCTGAGCGGGCGACCCGCCGCCGTCCGAACCGGACGGCGTGACGGCGCCCAGCACCTCCGACTCGCGCGTCGGCGTGGGCGCACTGGCCGTAGCGGTCTGCGCCTGCGAGGTCGCCGTCGCCCTATCCTCCGCCTGCGACGTGGCCGTCGCCTCGATTGCCGCCTCTGACGTAGCCGTAGCACCCGCGATCGAGAGCGCCTCGGCCGTCGCCGTCGCGGGCGCATCGATGGGCGGGATGTCGGTCGCCGTCGGCGGTGGCGTGCTGGGCGGCGGGAGCGTCGCCGTAGGCACGGCTGTCGGCGGGCCGGCGGGCGTCGATGTGGGCGTGCGCGTCGGCGGGCGTGTGGCGGATGGCGTCGCTGTGGGCGGCCTTGTCGACGACGGCACGGGCGTATTCGTCGGCGTGCGGGTCGCGGTGGGCGGCACTGGCGTGGCCGTGGCCGTCGGTGGCAGCGCTGTCGCCGTCGGCGGTAGCGGCGTGTTCGTGGCGGTCGGCGGGACGGTCGCCGGTAGTGCCGTTGCTGTTGCTGTCGCCTCAGTTGTTGGCGATTCGGTAGTCGTCGGTGTAGCTGTAGCGGGCGCAGTAGCGGCGGGAGTGTCTGTAGGCTGCGGCACACCGCCGCGCACGCGAAACACATATCGGCCGGCGACTGGGCTGTTCAAGCTTCCATGGATCAGGCCGGTTTCGCTGTTCGAGTCGAGAAAGGCGCCATTGACGGCGGAACCGCCAAGTTCAAAGAAGGTACCTGGCTCGCCGCTCCCATTCGAGTAACCGGCCCGTGCAGCGGAGCCGCCGAGACACGAACCGTCCCCGCCGCTCGCCTGGCCCGCTTCCCACTGGATGGAGTTGTAGTTGAACTCGATGTCGAAATCGGCGGGCGCGACGTCGGACCGGTCGATCAGCAACACCTGAAAGTCATTCAGTACTGACGTGTTCTGCGAGTAACAGCCCACCTCCGGCCAGTTGACGCCGAAGGCCGGACGTCCCTCCTCAGTTACACCCGTCCCATAGGTGACGATGTTCCCGGTTCCCGTGTCAACATCCGCGAAGAAGGGCGCGATGATGACTTGTTCCGTGCTGGTCAAGTCGAACGGCGTGTATTCGCCCAGCGGGAAGTCGAACGTGACATTCCCGTTGTTGTTCACGAAGAGCGTCTGATACGTCGTGCCGAAAAAGTTAACGTTGAACCCGATGGGTACTGCCTCGGTCGAACCGTCGTCGTTGCCGGGTAGCGCGTTTGCGTCGAAGCCGGGGCGCATCGCTCCCGTCGCCCCCGCTTGCTCTCCTTCGAGCGCCAGGCTTGCCGAGCGGCCCGCGCTGACGGCCAGCGCGAGGGCGACGACGAGCAGCCCGGCCAGCGCCGCGGCCGCGCCCAGTAGGGGCCAGCGCCGAGTTTCAGGTCTACGCGAACGAACGTGCCGAATGATGGAACCCCTCCAGCCTCGCCTCTGATAACGCCCGCGGGCCCCGAGTGTGACGCGGCCGCTAAACGAACATAAGTATAGAAGGGCCGGCGGAGGCGGGGAAGAGCCGTGCTACGCCGAGCGGGCAGTTACCGCTTAGGTATTGGCCGCCTCTGGGCGGCTATTCGCGGAACGTATCGGTGATGTAGTGGTCGGCGCGGATAGCGGCGGTCGCGCCGTCGCCCGCCGACGAGACGACCTGCCGGGCCGCGTTCACCCGCACGTCGCCCGCGGCGAAGATCCCCGGAATGTCGGTCTCCATCCAGTCGTTCACGTAGATGTGGCCGCCGCCGTCCGTCTTCAAGTAGCCGCGCAGGTACTCGGTGTTCGGGTGGTGGCCGATGAAGATGAACACCGCGGACAGGTCGAGCTCGGACTCCTCGCCCGTCACGACGTTCTTCAGCTTCGCCCGCTCGACGGCGTCGCTCCCCTCGATCTCTTCGACGACTGTGTTCCAGACGAAGTCCATCTTCGGGTTGGCGAATGCGCGCTCCTGCAGGATCTTGCTCGCCCGCAGCTCGTCGCGCCGGTGGATGACGTACACCTTCGACGCGTAGCGCGTGACGAACAGCCCCTCGTCCATCGCCGCGTCCCCGCCCCCGACGACCGCGACGACCTGGTCCTTGAAGAACGCCGCGTCGCAGGTGGCGCAGTAGGAGACGCCCTTCCCTGTCAACTCGACCTCGCCGGGCACGCCGAGCCGGTCGTAGTCCGCGCCGCAGGCGATGATCAGTGCCTTCGCGCTGTAGTCTCCCTCCACGGTGTGGATGATGTGAAGGTTGCCGCGCCGCTCCAACGACGTCACCTCGGCGTAGGCCATCTCCATGCCGTACTTCTCGGCCTGGCGCTGCATCGTCTGGCCCAGCTCGAACCCGTCGACCTCCTCCATGCCCGGGTAGTTCTCGATCAGCGCCGTCAGCGCGATCTGGCCGCCCGTCACGCTCCGCTCCAGCAGCAGCGTGCGCCGTCGGGCCCGCGCCGCGTAGAGGCCGGCGGCCAAGCCCGAAGGCCCGGCGCCGATGATGATGACGTCGTAGTGCTGTTCGTTGGTCACGTGAGTCCGCTCAGACCGGTGTGACGACGGCGTCGAGGCGCTTCTTCAGGTCGCTCTTCGGTCGGAAGCCGATGATCTGGCCGACCGGCTCTCCGCCCTTGAAGACAAGCAGCGTCGGGATGCTGCGGATGCCGTACTTGATCGCGGTGTTGGGGTTGTCGTCCGTATTCATCTTGACGAACTCCACCTTGCCCGCGTACTCGTCCGCCAGCTCCTCGACGATCGGGGCGACCATGCGGCACGGGCCGCACCAGGGCGCCCAGAAGTCGACGAGCACGGGGTTCGCCGCCTTCAGCACTTCCTGGTCGAAGCTCGTGTCGGTGACTTCCTTTGGCTTGGCCATGATTCCTCCTGGGGGGTGCTTGACTTTACCCAACCGTATGTTAACATACCCCTAGGGGGTATGTCAAGGAAGGAGCTGTGAGACGGTTACGAAACCTACCATAGCGCAAGAAACCACCGCCGAGCGAGACCTGGTCCTGCAGGCTAAGACGCGCCTGCGCCGCATCGAAGGGCAGGTGCGCGGCATCCAGGGCATGCTCGACCAGATGGTCGACGACCCGGACCGCCGCGAAGCGCTGGCCCGCGGCGTCCGTGAGCTCCTCGACCAGGGCAAGGCGCAGGCCGCCATCGCGCGCGAGCTGCAGATCAGCAAGCAGCGCGTCGCCGATGTCGCGAAGGGGCGAGATGCCCGCGGCGGCGAGCCCTGCGATGGCCTGCTCACGCAGATCCTGGCCGTCCACGCCGCGGTCGAGCAGGTGGGACTCATGATCATGGAGCTGCACCTGCAGCACTGCATCCTCGAGGGCGTGCCGATGGAGCAGGAGCGCTGGAACGACCTGCGCGAGCTGCTCAAGCTCTGGTCGAGGCTGAGCCAGGCGTAGGCGCCGGCGCGACCGGTGCCGGCCGCGCCCGGCTGAACGCGCCGCGCAGCGTCTCCAGCAGTCCCGAGGCCGCCGTCTCGCTGGCCCCCCGGATCGAGTTCTTGATTGCGTTTTCGTCCGCCCGCCCGTGCGTGATCACGACCACCCCGTTCACGCCTATCAGCGGCGCGCCCCCGTACTCCCCGTAGTCCATCCGCTGGCGCATCTTCAGCAGCGCCGGCTTGAGCACGAGCGCCGCCAGCTTGTATTGCACCTTGCTCACGATGGCCGCGCGGAGCTGGCGGAAGATGAACTCCGCTGCCCCCTCGGTCGCCTTGACCGCCATGTTGCCCGTAAAGCCGTCGGTCACGATGACGTCGGCGACACCGAGTGAAATACGGTCCGGTTCGACGTTGCCGATGAAGTTGAGGTCGGACTCGCGCAGCAGCGCGAAGACCTCCTGGGCCAGCTCGTTCCCCTTCGTCTCCTCCTCGCCGATGTTGAGCAGCCCGACTCGCGGCTGCGCCACGCCGAGCACTTTCTGCGCATAGACCGAGCCCATCTGCGCGAACTGCACCAGATAGCTCGGCTTGCAGTCCGCGTTCGCGCCGACATCGAGCACGAGGATGCCCGTGTCCGTGTACGGCGCGATCGTCCCGAGCGCCGGCCGCTCGATGCCCGGCACGCGCCCCAGATTGAGCAGCGCGGACGCCATCACGGCGCCCGTATTGCCGGCCGACACGACGGCGGACGCTTCGCCCTTCTTGACGAGCTGCATGGCCACGTTGATCGAGGCGTCCTTCTTCTGCCGGACGGCCTGCACGGGCGGCTCATCCATTGCGATCGCCTCGCTCGCGTTTACGATCTGGATCGCCAGGCCGGCGCCGCCCTGACGCTCCAGCTCGACGTGCAGCGTCTCCGCGTCCCCGACGAGCGCCACGTCGATGCCGAGCTCGCGGCTGGCGAGCACGGCGCCCCGCACCGGATCGACGGGCGCGCGGTCACCTCCCATCGCGTCGAGCGCGATGATCACGGCGCCGCTCCCCTTCGGGAGGCCTTGCGGGCGATGGTAATCATGTAGTCGCTGTCGTCGTCGTAAGGCGAGAGCTCGAAGTCGCCGTAGAGCTGATCGAGTTCGAGGCTGGCCCCGCGCAACAGTCCCTCTATCTCGTACCGAGTGCAGAAGCGTAGGTCAACGGTCGCCGTCACGCGGCGCAGCGAGCCGTCCCGCGCGACCCGGTCGTAGAAGTGCGTTTCGTGCTGGAGCTGCGCCGCCCGGTCGACGCGGACCGAGCGCAGCTTCGTCACCGTCTCGCCGCCCGGCAGCGAGCGCGTCCAGTCGTGCAGCAGCGGCGCGCTCTCGCCCGCGTCCCAGTCCGTCGCAAAGATCGCGCGCAGATCGAAGACGAACAGACCGTCGGGCGCAAGGTGGCGTTCGACGCAGCCCAGGCAGGCGAGCTGGTCGTCCGGCGTCAGCAGGTGGTGGAACGCCCCGAAGCCCGCGTAGATCAGCGCGAACGTGCGCCCCAGGTCGAAGTCGCGCATGTCGCCCGCGACGAGATGGACATTCTGCGCCTCGCCGGCCTTACAGCGCGCCCGTGCGAGCGCCGACTCGTCGTTATCGATGCCCGACACGTCGTGGCCGGCCCGCGCGAGGTGGAGCGCGACCCGGCCGGTCCCTACGCCCAGCTCCAGGATCGCTCCACCGCTACGCTGGGCGAGACTCTCGTAGAACGGCAGGTCCTCGGCGAAGGCCCCGCAGTCCAAGTCGAACAGCTCGGCAAGATCCGGGTCGTGGTCGTCCATCAGATGCGCCGGTTGGCGTTTGGATTCTACTAGGTTTCGTCCGTGGAGTGCGCCGGACGGCTGTTGCTCGGGACACTTGCATGTATCAAGCACTTGACATCCCCTTCAGTTTCGAAGTACATGAATGGCATTCAGCGCGCTTCGTGCGGGGTGGCAGCGGAAGCCTACCCTTATCGATCAGACAGGAGGCAGAAATGGCGCTCGTCTACGACCGATTCCTCAGGCAGCGGCTGACCAGACGGAGGCTGCTGGGCACGGCGGGAGGAACAGCGCTGGGCGCCGCCGGGATCGCCCTGGTCGGCTGCGGTAGCAGCGGCGGCAAGCCCCGCGACGGCTCCACCCCGGACGCCAATGAAACGCCAACGCTAGGCGGCATCTACCATCAGCGACAGACGAACGTAATTCCCTCTGTCAGTCCCTTCGGGTTAACGGCTCTCATCTCCACACTCATCTTCGGCTTCACAACGTACGACCACCTCTGGTACGTTCCCATCGACACCGGCAAGTACGACTTGATGCTGGCGAGCAACCTGGAAATTCCCAACTCCGACGGCACCGAAGTCATCGCGACGCTCCATCCGTCGTCCTTCCACGACAAGGCGCCGGTAAACGGCCGCGCCGTTGTAGCGCAGGATGTCGTCGATAGCTGGATCGCGTTCCGAGATGATCCCTACGGCCTTGGCCGCGAATGGCTCAAGAACATCATGGACAAGCTCGAAGCGCCGCAGGAAGACACCGTTCGCATTACACAAAAGTACCCCTGGGCCTGGATGTTTGGCACCGCCGGCGCCGGCTCTCCCGCCAGCTCGTCCGTCCTGCCGCGCGAAACGATTACCATGACCGATCTGCTGCGCGACGACGTGATCGGCTCCGGACGCTTCTTCCTCGCGGAGAACAATGGCGGCGAAAATATCAAGTTCAGGAAGTTTCCGAATTGGCGCATACAAGGCGAGCCGTTCTTGGGTGGTGTCGACTTTGTCCTAATCACGGACTACTCTCAGGCCGAGGCTCAGTTCTCTGCCGGGAACATCGATAGCCACACCTTCCAAAACAAGCTCCAGGCCGACGCCATGGAGGGCCGTCTTGGCGACAAGATCACAATCAGCAGCGACCTGGACCGCGCCTACCACTGCCTGATGATCAAGACCACGGTCAAGCCGTTCGACGACCCGCGCGTGCGCAAAGCGATCCGGCTCGCGATCGATCGCGAAGAGATGATCCAGCTCGTTGAGCGCGATCCTGCGGGCGGTGTGCTGAGCGCCGTTGTCCCGCCTGCCCAAAAGCTCTATGCGCTCGACGAGAATGACAGCGACTTCAAAGACTACGTCCGCCACGATCAGGAAGAGGCGCTCTCTCTGCTAGAGCAGGCAAGCTTCCCCTTTGATACAGAGTTCACGATCCTGATCTCTAGCCCGAATGAGAAGCTGGCGGCCGGCGCGCAGGTGCTCAAGCAGCAGCTCGCACGCGTAAACATCAAGATTAAGATCGAGCAGCAAGACTTGTTCAGCGTCTGGGTCCCGCGGGTGCTCATCCAGGCGGATTACCAGATGACGCTCTTCACCCATCTTCCCTACGAAGATCCGTACCTGCCGCTCGCGTTCTACACGAGCTTCTCGCCGATTGGACCGAACGATCCCCGTGGCAGGAACTCGATGCTGTTTTTCGATACGGAGATCGACGACGCCGTGAACGCCGCCTCGGCGGAGCTTGACTTGGACCCGCAGATCGAGAAGGTGAAGCAGGCCCAGAAGCTCATCATGCAAAAGGAAGGCCCGATGATCAACCTCTACTCATCGGTCACCTTCAGTGCCCGCCACAAGTGGCTCAAGGGAGTTGTGACCGGCCGGGGCTCCTTCGGACTGTTCAACGGTAGGGTCTGGGTCGACAGCAGCCTCAGGGGCTCGTAAGCATAGTCATGTGGCGCTTTGTCATCCGCCGGCTCGTCTTCATTCCGCTCATCGCAATCGCGATCGGCACGCTGACATTCGTCGTGCTCCGGGTGATTCCCGGCGACATTGCACTGATCGCATGCGGACAGGAGTGCACGCAAGACCGGCTCGATCAGATCCGCGCCGATCTCGGTCTCAACCGCCCCGTCTTCCCAATTACGCTCCACCGTGACCTACAGGTCGTCAAGTTTCACCGCGACAGCCAGTACTCCGATTGGGCAAAAGACGTCTCGACGGGCAATTTGGGGCGTTCGCTCTACGGCGGCAGAGACGTTCTGGAAGAAGTGCAGCGCCGCCTGCCGATCAGCTTCGAGATCATGTTCCTGATCCTGCTCTTCAGCAGCATAATCGGGATCACGTTTGGCATCTTATCGGCCGTCATGCGCAACAGCCCGCTCGACTACGGCGTGCGCACGGTTGCCGTGTTCGGCCAGTCTATCCCTGAGTTCTTCTTGCTGACGCTGCTGATCGTCATCCCATCGATCGCATGGCGATACGCGGCTCCTGCCGGATACGTATCGTTCTTCGATGATCCCTGGACCAACCTGCGAATGTTCGTCCCCCCGACGCTCGTCGTCAGTGTCGGCCATGCTGTCGGGCTGATGCGTCTGGTGCGCAGCACGATGCTCGAAGTGCTGCGCAGCGACTACGTGCGCACGGCCAGGGCGAAAGGGCTCCATCCGCGCACCGTGATCCTTCGTCACGCGTTTCGCAACACGCTTGCGCCGGTGATCACCGTACTGAGCTTCACGCTCGCGACGGCGTTCAGCGGCTCGCTCATCCTGGAGCGCGTCATGGGCATCAACGGGCTGGGCAACTTCTTCTTCCAGTCGGTCTACGCGCGTGACTTGCCCGTCGTGCAGTTCACGGTGTTGTACACGGCGTTGATCGTCGTGCTTTTGAACCTCATGCAGGACATCTCCTACGCTTATCTAGATCCTCGAGTGAGGTACCGCTAACGGTGGCCACAGGTACCATTGCGCTCCCGGACGAACAGGGCTTAGTGCTGCCGGTCTCGCGCCGGGTCCCGGGCTTTCTGCGCGTTGCCCGGCACAATCCGCTCGGCACCGTCGGCTTCCTCCTGGTCTTGGGGTTTGTTCTCATGGGCGCATTCGGACCGGCAGTCGCTCCGAACGACCCGCGCGAGCTCAATGCGGACGCCCAGCTCCAGGCCCCTTCGCTCGCCCATCCAATGGGCACGAACGGCCTCGGCCAGGACGTGTTCAGCCGCGTCCTCGCCGGTGCCCGGTTGTCGCTGGTTATCGGCTTGGCCGCCGTGTGCATCGGCGTGCTCGGTGGCTCACTTATCGGCGTCATCTCTGGCTACTTCGGCGGCGTCATCGATAGCTTCATTCAACGTACCGGCGAAGCGGGAGCGGCGTTTCCCGGGTTGATCCTGTATCTCACCCTCATCGCGGCGCTCGGCCGGGGCGAGAAGACGATCATCATCGGCATCGCCATCAGCGCGCTGATCGGGGGCTCGCGCGTCCTACGCGCGCTGACGCTTATCATCAAGGCAAGCCCGTTCGTCGAAGCCGCCAGGGCGGCCGGCGCAACAGAGCCCCGCATCCTGGTGACGCACATCATCCCGAACGTCATGCCTATCGCCATCGTGATCGCCAGCGGCGCACTCGGCGCCGCCGTCCTCGCCGAGGCGGCGCTTAGCTTCCTGGGTATTGGCGTCGAGCCGGGTACCCCGTCCTGGGGGATCGACTTGTCCGGCGCTAACTTAGAAGACGCCAAGCTCGGGCACTGGTACCTTGTCGTCTTCCCAGGCGCCGCCCTCAGCCTCGTCGTGCTCGGCTTCAACCTGCTCGGCGACACGCTGCGCGACGTCCTCGACCCACGACTGCGCGGCAGCATCCGCTAGCCGCTTCGCTTACCTTGACATCGACCGGCAATTCGCGTTCGATTCTCCCATGCTAATCGGCGTACTCCTCCCGTCGGTCGATGCCGCTTCTTAGCGTCAAGAACCTTTCGATCCGGTTCGGCGGCATCGTCGCGCTCGACGACGTGTCGTTCGATATCGAGCGCGCGCAGATTATGGGCCTCATCGGCCCCAACGGCGCCGGCAAGACCACGGTCTTCAACTGCATCACGCGCCTCTACCACCCCAACAGCGGCTCGATCACGATCGACGGCCACGATCTGCTCCGCATGCAGGCGCACCAGGTCATCGGCGCGGGCGTGGCGCGGACGTTCCAGAACCTGGAGCTCTTCAACTCGATGAGCGTGCTGGACAACGTGCTCGTCGGCCTCCACTCGACGATGAAGGCCACGCCGGCCGAAGCGGCGCTCCTGCTCCCACGGTCACGAAGCGAGGAGCGTGTGGCAAAGCTGCGCGCACAGTCCGTGCTGGAGCTGCTCCATCTGGAACGTTACGCCGCCGTCCCGGTCGGCGGGCTGCCGTTCGGCCTGAAGAAGCGCGTCGAGCTGGCGCGCGCCCTCGCCGGCCAGCCCAAGCTCCTCCTCCTCGATGAGCCGGCGAACGGCCTCAACCACGAGGAGGTGGGCGAGCTTGGGGCGATCATCCGCGCCCTGCGCAACGACCTGAACGTGACCGTGCTCCTGGTGGAGCACCACATGGGCATGGTCATGGCCATCTCCGACCAGGTCTGCGTCCTGGACTTCGGCCGCAAGATCGCGGGTGGCACGCCCGGCGAGGTGCAGCAGGACCCGCGCGTCATCGAAGCCTATCTTGGAGAGCCCGTTGCTTAGCCTGCGCGATGTCCACGCATCCTACGGGCCCGTGCTGGCGCTGCGCGGTGTCTCGCTCGAGGTCCCCAAGGGCAGCATCGTCGCGGTACTTGGGGCGAACGGCGCCGGCAAGACGTCGACGCTGCGAACGATCTCCGGCCTGCTCCGGCCTTCGCAGGGCGTCATCGAGTTCGATGGGCAGCGTACGGATGGGATGGCGCCGGAGCGTCTCGTCCAGAGCGGCATCTCACAGGTGCCGGAGGGGCGCCAGACGTTCAGTGAGATGACGGTGATGGAGAACTTGCAGCTCGGCGCGTACACCCGCCGCGACGGCGCCGTGAAGGGCGACATCGCGCGCGTGTTCGGCTACTTTCCCGTCCTCGGCGATCGGCGTACGCTGCGCGCCGGGTTGCTCAGCGGCGGCGAGCAGCAGATGCTCTCCATCGCGCGGGCGCTGATGGCCCGGCCGCGCCTGCTCCTGCTCGACGAGCCGTCGCTGGGGCTCGCGCCCATGCTCGTGCGCGAGATCTTCGCCATCATCAGGACGATCAACGAGGAGGAGGGCATCGCGATCCTGCTCGTCGAGCAGAACGCCAACCTCTCCCTGGATATCGCCCACCACGGCTATGTGCTGCAGAACGGAAGCGTGGTCTTGCACGACACCGCGGCGAACCTGCGCGGCAACGAATCCGTCCGAAAGTCGTACCTGGGGGTCTAACCAGCCATGACGATAGTGTTTCTCGCACAGCAGCCCTGGGAGGACCCCAGCCTGTTCGCGCAGCAGATCATCAGCGGGATCGCCAGCGGTAGCCTGTTCGCGATCCTCGCGCTGGCGATCGTGATGATCTACCGGTCGACCTCCGTGCTGAACTTCGCCCAGGGCGAGGTGGCGACGTTCACCACGTTCATCTCCTGGTCGTTCATGACACGCATGGACTTCTGGCCGGCGTTTGCTCTCGCCGTGTTGGTAGCCGCAGCGATGGGCGCGGCGCTTGAGCGCTTCGTGCTGCGGCCCGTGGAGCAGGCCCCGGTCCTGAACAGCCTGATCGTGACGCTCGGCCTGTTTACGATCTTCAACGGCCTGGCCCTCTACATCTGGGGACCGAACCCAAAGGGATACGGGCCGTTTACGGTCTTCAAGGGCGCCCCGTTCTGCGCCGGCGACGTCTGTATCGGCAGGCTGAACGTGGGCGTGCTCGTCATAACGTTCGTGATCATGACGGCGCTCTACCTGCTCTTCCAGCGCACGCGGGTCGGACTCGCCATGCGCGCGACGGCGCAGAACCGCCTCGCCAGCCAGCTCGTCGGCATCCCGGTTGGCCGCATGCTCACTATCGGTTGGGCCCTCTCAGCAGCGGTTGGCGCGATAGCGGGCGTGCTCGTCGCGCAGGGCCTCAGCCTGACGACCAGCACGATGTTCTCCGTGCTGCTCTACGCGTTCGCGGGCGCCGTGCTCGGTGGGCTCGATAGCCCCGTCGGAGCCGTCGTCGGCGGCATCGCCGTGGGCGTGATCAAAAACATGGCCTCCACCTACGTTCCCTCGTCCGTCGGCAGCGTCGACGTGACGGTGGCCTTTGCCGTAATCGTGCTCGTCCTCATGCTGCGGCCGGAGGGCCTCTTCGGACGCCCGGCGCAGCGCCGGGTGTAGTCGTGAAGAATCTGCCGCTCAATCGCATCGTCTGGTTGGGGTTGCTCGCGACGTTCCTCGTCGTCTTTCCCTTCATGCACAGCTGGCCCTTCTTCCGCGACTACATCACCGAATACCGGACGTTCAACGCGACGATGTTCGGCGTCTGGCTGCTGGTGGTGCTGGGGATGAACCTGCTCACGGGCTACAGCGGTCAGGTCTCGCTCGGGCATGCGGCCGCCGTGCTGGTGGGGGCGTACACCACGGGTGTCCTCTATGACCAGTACCACGTGCCGCTCGCGCTCGCGGTGCTCATCGCCGCGGCGTTCACCGGGCTCGTCGGCGGCATCGTGATCGGCGTGCCCGCCGTGCGCTTGCGCGGGCCCTATCTCGCCATCGCCACGTTCGCGATGGTGATCAGCCTGCCTCAGATCCTGAAGCTGGAAGGGCTCACTCGCTGGACTCACGGCTCGCTTGGCGTCCGCGTCCGCGAGGTACAGACGCCGGGCTTCGCGGGCGGCCTCAATCACGATCAGTGGCTCTATTACACCACGCTCTTCTCGGCGGTGCTCATGACCGTGCTGTTCTGGAATCTCACCCGCAGCCGCATCGGCCGGGCCATGATCGCGCTCCGCGACAGCGAGATCGCGGCCGAGCAGATGGGGATCAACGTGCCGCTGTACAAGGCCCTCGCCTTCGGGATCAGCGCCCTCTACGCCGGTATCGCGGGCGGGCTCTTCTTTCAGGCGCAGGCGTTCGTCGGGCCGGAGAGCCTGGGCTTCCTCGATTCGCTCCTGTTCCTCGTCGCGATCGTGCTGGGCGGCCTCGGCACGATTCTTGGTTCCGTGATCGGCGCGCTCTTCCTCACCTTCCAGGCCGAGCTGATCAACAAGCTGGGCGACGTGGTTTCCCAGGCCGCGCGGCTGCGCGGCGTCATCTACGGCGGGCTGCTCATCGGCACGATCCTGCTCTTTCCGCGCGGGCTCGCCTGGTTCGTTCAGGGTCTCTTGGGCGGGCGTAGGCCCGCAGTCCGGATACCCGCGTTCGAGCAGCTTCGCGCCGGTCTCATCGCACTGACGCGGCGTCAGGACAGCTAAATCGACACGACATAAAGGGATGGCTTGCGCGCAAGCTCGGTAGTATACTCTGCCCTGAGCCACAAGGAGGTGGGAGAGATGAAACTTCGCGTACCGTTGGTGGTCCTCGCCCTGTTGGCGCTGCTCACCTTCGCATTCGTCGCCTGTGGCGACGACAACGACGATAACGGCCCAAGCCCGACATCTTCGGACCAGACCCCGAGCGAGACGCAGCCATCGGGCGAATCGCCCGGCGTCACCGACACAGAGGTCATCCTCGGCACACACACGTCGCTGACCGGCCCCATCGCCGCGTACAGCATCATTCCCAGGTATACGAAGGCCTACTTCGACTACCTCAACGACAACGAAGGCGGCATCGCCGGCCGCAAGATCACCTACCTGGAAGAGGACGACCAGTACAACCCGGCGCAGGCGGTCGACCTCACCCACAAGCTGGTCGAGCAGGACCACGTCTTCGCGATGTTCAACGCGCTCGGCACGCCGAACCACCAGCAAGTGATCGACTACCTCCAGCAGAACGGCGTGCCGGACATGTTCGTCGCGACGGGCGCGGTCGAGTGGGTGAAGGACCCATCGGCGCGGCCGCTCGTCTTCGGCTCCAACCCCAACTACACAGGTGAGGGCCTCGTTATCGCCAAGTGGATCATCGACACGATGGGTGCCGACACCAAAGTCGGCATTATCTACCAGAACGATGACTTTGGCCTCGACGGCGCCACGGGCGTCAAGCTCGCCCTCGCTGATAACGTCGTCGGAGAAGAGCCGTACGAGGTGACCGACCCGGACCTTAACACCCAGATCGACCAGCTCCGCTCCGCCGACGCGGAGGTCGTCGTCATGTTCGCGACGCCGGTCCTGCTCGCCACCGGCATCAAACACGCGCGTCAGGACCTGGGCTGGGACGTCCAGTTCGCCATCAGCGCCGTGAGCATGAACGAGCTGACGGCGCTCATCGCTGGCGCGGACAACATCGAGGGCACGGTCGGCCCGGCCGCCACGTACATGGCGTACCAGACGAGCGTCCCCGGCATACAGCGCCACCTGGACATCCTGGATGCCACCGGCATCGGCAAGGCGCAGGCCAGCGTGCTGTCGCTGTACGCGCAGTACGTCGCCGAGCTGATGGCCGAGACGCTCCGCATCGCCGGCCGGGACCTCACGCGCGAAAGCCTGGTCGAGGCCGCGGAGTCGATCAAAGACTTCAAGTGCACCGTCTGCCTCTTCCCGGTCTCGCTCGGCCCGGACGATCACGATCCAGGGCAGGGCGCCGCCATCGCGAAGTACCAGGGCGGCAAGGTTGTGTTCACGGATGTGGCGTATAGCTGGGAGGGCGTGAAAGTCGCCGACCTCAGCCTCGACTCGCTGCAGCCGCTTGAGGTGCCGGCGGCCGCTCTTACGCCTCCTTAGGAGGGAACGCGGAGCAACAAACTAAGAGGGCCGAGCACTGTCTCGGCCCTCTTTCTAGGACATCGGATCGAACATCAAAGCAAGGAGCGTACCAATGCAGCAGGCCGCTACCATCGCCACCTACCCGACGTTAAGCGTCGCCTTGTTCCCGAACAACACTCTCGTCCGCCATGTACTCTTGGTGGCCGGCGCCGTCGTGTTTCTAGCGCTCTGCGCGCAGATTAGCTGGAACATCCCGATCAGCCACGCCAAAGACGGCAGCATCGTCCCGGTCACGGGCCAGACGTTCGCCGTGCTACTGATCGGCGCGCTGCTCGGCAGCCGGCTGGCCGGCGCAGCGATCTTCAGCTACATGACCGTCGGCGTTGCCGGTGTGCCCGTCTTCGCCGGCTGGGGCCGCTTCTATACCGTGTTCGCCGGCCCGGATGGCGGTTACATCATCGGCTTCTTCTTCGCCGCTGTGCTGGTCGCTTGGTTTGCCGAGCGGGGCTGGGACCGCAGCCGCTGGATTGTCCTGCCCATGCTGCTGGGCAACGCGCTCATCTACGTGCCCGGGCTGATCTGGCTGAACGGCTGGTTCCACGTCATGAGCTACCCATCGAGCTGGCATACCACGTTCGATCTGGGCCTCTGGCCGTTCATCGCCGGCGACCTGGCCAAGCTCGTCGCCGCGACGCTCGCCGTGCCGGCCGGCTGGTCCCTCGTCGAGTGGCGCCGCGGGCTGTAGGTAGGCGTCGCTCGATCGCGGGTCGGGCGTCGGAGGCGTCGCCATGCCCCAACCTTCCGGTTGGTGTGCCGCGTTGCGCACCCTTCCCGTCTGTGCCATCGGTGGTCAGTCCGTCTGGGGTAGGGCGGGACGCTTGCCCCCGCTTCGTACCCATCCGTATAGTACGAGGGCTTATGTACATTCTGCAGAAGCTAAATCGATTCGTCATCCCCCGCACCGAGCTGACCTACCCGTCACATCAGCTCAAGATGCACCAGAACGCCGCCGCGGCGCCCGTCGACCACCTCATGCCCGACTTCGAGGACGCCTGCCCGTACGAGTTCAAGGGCGAACTGAGCCGCAACACCATGGTGGAAGCGCTCAACACGATCGACTTCGGCCACAAGGTCATCGCCATCCGGCCCAACAACATCAAGTCCAAGTTCTTCCTGGGCGATATGGAAGCGATCATGCTCGGCGCGCCCGACCGGTTCCACGGCATCATCCTGCCGAAGAGCGAAACGCCCGAAGATATCATCCACCTGTCGCGCATGCTGGACGGACTGGAGCTGCAGGGCAGCTGGACGACGCGCGTCCAGATCGAGGCGCTGATCGAGACGCCGCTCGCGATCGTCAACGCCTACAAGATCGCGACGGCGTCCGACCGGATGGCCGGGCTGATCTTCGGCATCGCCGACTTCGCTGCCGCCATGGGCGTGCGCGAGAACGTCCTCAACCAGAACCAGAACTTCCACTACGCCAAGCAGGCGACCGTCGTCGCCGCGAAGGCCGCCGGCCTCCACGCCATCGACAACGCCTGGCTGCGCATCGTCCGCAAGGACAGCTCGCCGGACGAAGAGAAGGAGATCTACGCCGGACTGCGCCAGAAGAACGTCGAGTCCGCGAACCTGGGTATGGACGGCACCTGGGTGATCCACCCGCAGCAGGCCGAGATCGCGAACGAGTGCTACACGCCCACCGACGACCAGATCGCCGAGGCGAAGCACGCCGTCGAGTACTACCACCAGCAGGGCGGCGGCTCGATCTACGATCCCACCTACGGCAAGTTCCACGACGAAGCGACGATCAAGGCCTGCCTCGTCGATCTCGCGAAGGCCGTCCAGGCCGGCAAGCTCGACGCGAATTGGCTCACCGCCCAGGCCGCGAAGTCCAAAGAAGTCACCGGCTACGACATCCTCACGGTCATGGGCCGCGTGGCGTAGGCGGCGATGGTCTAGGCAAGCAGCGGTCGCGCGGCATCAGAAATAAAGTAGGTTGGTGCGGTGGACGCATTCTCGCAGATTCCACAGTGGTTCCTCGGCCTGCTTCTCGGAATCCTAGGTTCGGTCATTGCAGCATGGGTATGGGAGCTGCGCGTCCGACCCTGGCTCCAACGCGGCCCGCTGCGGCTGGTCTTAAACTTGAACGAACGCAAGCGCGTTGTGTTTGTTTTCCCGACGCGACCTCCAAAGGACAAGACCAGACTCCATCCAGACGTGGCTTGGGAGGACATGCGCGCCGTGGACTACGTTCAGCGCTTGCTGTCAAAGATGCATTGGCGTCCTGCGGGGATCGCAATGAGGGGAATAGAGCCACGAGGGGTGAAGGCAGAGACTATTCCTGAGCATGACCACTTTCTTGATGCCGATAAGACTGAAAATGTGATCATCTTGTGTAGTCCGCTCACAAATACGGTCGCGCACCAAGCCCTGACTGAGTTGAGACGTGAGTTCGGACTGGACTGGGACATCACGAAAGTGGGTGCCCGTCGACAGATCATGTTCGACAACCATCCTTGGGTAGAACCTCGAAGCAGCGAGGGAGGCCCGGAGGACCAGCGAGTAGACTACGCATTGCTAGTGAAGTGCAGCCTGCCAATGTGGTCTACTGACAGCAAGATCATATTGCTCGCTGGGTTACGGGCCTTTGGCACTTGGGGCGCGGCTTGGTACCTGTTTCATCAACTTGATAAATCGTGGCCTTCCCTGCGACTTGGAAGGGAATCGAACGAAGCCAGAGAGCTGATAGACGGAGCGAGCGGAAGTGATTTTGGAGTAGTCCTAGAGGTAATTTGTCAACGATGGCGGATAATTGGGGTCAGGGCGGCGAGCAAATTTATAAAGATATGAGGGCAGCACCAGATATCGGTCGGGATCTGCCAAGCATGCCGGAAATCACGCTCTGACTGATGCGTTTCTACGAGTTCGAGGCCAAGCAGCTGCTAGCTCAGCACCGCATCCCCACGTCCAAGGGCGGCTTCGCGAGAACTGCGGACGAAGCCGAGCGCATCGCCGCCGACGTCGGCGGGCCGGTCGTCCTCAAATCGCAGGTGCTCTCGGGCGGGCGCATGAAGGCCGGCGGCGTAAAGTTCGCTGACACACCCGCCGAAGCGAAGCAGGCCGCCGCCGAGGTCCTCGCCCTCGAGATCAAGGGCCAGCTCCCGAACGGCGTCCTCGTCGAGGCGCGCGCCGCCGTCAAGCAGGAGTACTTCTTCGCCGTCACCTACGACGCGCTCGTCAAGCGCCCCGTCGCGATCTTCAGCGACATGGGCGGCATCGACATCGAGGAGGTCGCCGAGACGCACCCGCAGCATGTCGCGAAGCAGCACTTCTCCTCGCTGCTGCCGCTCGCCGACTTCACGATGAAGGAACTCGTCTCCTCCCTCGGCATCGGAGGCGGCCAGCTTACGTCACTCACGAACATCGCGACGCGGCTCGCGCGCATGTTCCTCGCCAACGACCTGACCCTCGCCGAAGTGAACCCGCTCGCCCAGCTCGAGGACGGCTCGTTCCTCGCGCTCGACTGCCACCTCGACATGGAGGAAGAGGCGCGCGAGCGGCACAAGGACGTGCTCGCGCCCTTCGGCATCGATGCCGACGAGACCCGCCAGGGGCGCCCGCCGACCGACTTCGAGCGCCGCGGCGCGCAGGTCGACGCCGTCGACCACCGCGGCGTGGCGGGCCGCGTCGTCGAGTTCGACGGCAACCTCGGCCTCGTCATCGGCGCCGGCGGCGGCAGCCTGACGATCTTCGACGCGGTCCAGCACCACGGCGGCCATCCGGCGAACTACTGCGAGATCGGCGGCAACCCCAGCGTCAAGAAGGCCTGCGAGCTGACCAAGCTCATCCTCAGCAAGCCCGGCGTCGACAAGATCGCCGTCATCATGAACGTCGTCAGCAACACCCGCGTGGATATCGTCGCGCGCGGCGTCGTAAAGGGTGTCGTCGAGTCGGGCTTCGACCCGGCCGACAAGATCCTCTTCTTCCGCATCCCGGGCGCCTGGGAGGGCGAAGGCTTCAAGATCCTCGAGAAGTACGGCGTCGAGTACGGCGACCGCACCGTCTCCATGTCAGAGGCCGCCC
>JBIOYF010000240.1:0-3657 GCA_044870035.1 Dehalococcoidia bacterium | reverse complement strand
AGCGCATCTTCCGCGAAGAATCGGGACGTATCCTTGCCACGCTCATCCGCACCTGTCGCGACTTCGATCTTGCCGAAGAGGCCATGCAGGACGCTTTCGCGGTCGCGCTCGACCGCTGGCCCCACGACGGCGTGCCCGCCAACCCGGGCGCCTGGATCACCACAACGGCCCGGCGCAAGGCGATCGACCGGCTGCGCCGGAACCGCACGCTCGCCGAAAGGCGCGCGCAGCTCGAGGCGGACGCCACGCTCGACGCGCTCACTCGTGATGAGGACACGGACGGCATGACAGAGCTGCAAGACGATCGCCTGCGCCTCATCTTCACCTGCTGTCACCCATCGCTCGCAGCCGAGGCGCAAGTCGCCCTCACCTTGCGCACGCTGGGCGGCCTCTCGACGGCGGAGATCGCGCGCGCGTTCCTCGTGCCGGAGCCCACCATGGCGCAGCGTCTGGTGCGGGTCAAGCGCAAGATCCGCGACGCGCGCATCCCGTATCGCGTTCCGCCCGCGCACCTGCTGCCGGAGCGCCTCGATGCCGTGCTTGCTGTCCTCTACCTCATCTTCAACGAAGGCTATAGCGCCAGCAGCGGCGACGCGCTCATCCGGCGCGAGCTCTGCGCAGAAGCGATCCGTCTCTCGCGCGTGCTCTGTGATCTCCTGCCGGACGAGCCCGAAGCGATCGGCCTGCTCGCCCTCATGCTGCTGCACGACGCCCGCCGCGACGCTCGCATGACGCCGAGCGGCGATCTCGTCGTGCTCGAGGAGCAGGACCGGATGCGCTGGCATCGTGAACAGATCGATGAGGGGCTCGCACTGGTCGAGCGCGCACTGCGCATGCGCAGCGCCGGCTCGTATCAGCTTCAGGCCGCGATCGCCGCGCTCCACTGTCAGGCGCCGTCAGTCGCAGACACAGACTGGCCGCAGATCGCGGCGCTCTACGCCGAGCTGTATCGCCTGCAGCCGACGGCCGTCGTCGCGCTCAACCGCGCCGTCGCTGTCGCGCTGGCGCAAACACCGGACGCCGGCCTCCACCTCCTCGATGACGAATCGCTCGCCTCTGCGCTCGATGGCTATCATCTATATCACGCCGCCCGCGCCGACCTGCTCCGGCGCGCCGCCCGCTTCGGCGAGGCGGCCGTCGCTTATCGTCGCGCCGTTGACCTTTCGACAAACGGTGTTGAACGCGCATACTTGAAACGAAGATTGCGAGAACTGAGAGAGTAAGGAGACCATCATGTCTGTTCGAGTGCTCGTCGGAACAAAGAAGGGCGCATTCGTCTACACCTCAAACGATCGCCGCCAGCGCTGGGAAGTGTCCGAGCCGATGATGGCCGGCTGGTCGGTCCTACACATGGCCGTCGATGCCCGGCGCGACCCGCCTCGCCTATACGCGGCGTCGTCGCACTGGGCGTGGGGGCCGTCGGTCGCGCGCAGCGACGATGGCGGCGCCACCTGGGAGCAGCGCAGCCCCGGCCTGGCGTTTCCGAAGGACATGGGTGTCGCAATGCAGAACGTCTGGAACATCTCTCCTGGGCACCAGAATGAACCGGGCGTGGTATTTGCCGGGTCTCAGCCCGCCGGCCTCTTTCGCAGTGAGGACTGGGGCGACCACTGGTCGCCCGTCGATACGGTCAACCGCCACCCGTACCGGCAGTACTGGGGTGGCACCGGCGGCGGCGACAGCTCTTTGCACTCTATCGAGATCGATCCACGCGATCCGCGGCACATGTACATCGCCGTGAGTTCGGGCGGAACGTACGAGACAAAGGACGGCGGCGCGACCTGGGAGCTCTGCTCGCGCAAGTGGGACCTGCTGGCGACTCCAGAGACCAGACAGTTCATGGCCCAGCAGGAAGAGAAGTACGCAGATTTCCTCGCGGCGTTCACCGCAAATATGCCGAAGCTGCCGGAGAACGTCGATCCCGCAGCCGCGGACGAGATGCACAAACTACGCCTCGACAAGAAGCGGCCGGACCGACTGTGGACGCAGGCGCACGTCGGCGTGTTTCGCTCGGACGACGGCGGCCAAACGTGGAAAGGCGTTACGGAAGGACTGCCGTCGTTCCACGGCTTCCCCATTGCGGTGACGAAGCGGGAGCCGGACGCCGCGTTCGTCGTGCCGCTCGAGTTCGAGACGGACAACTTCCGCGTCTGCCGCGGACAGTTCGCGGTATACCGGACGCGCGACGGCGGCTCAACGTGGGACCGGCTGACGGACGGTCTACCCGGCCCGAACGACTACCAGAGCGCCTACCGCGAGGCGATGGACACGGACGGCCTCGACCCGGAGGGCGTCTACGTCGGCACGAGCAACGGTCAGGTCTACGCCAGCGCGGACAGCGGCGACCACTGGCAGCGGCTTCCCGGCACGCTACCGCCCGTGCTGTCCGTGAGCTGCGCTACGTTCTAAGTAAGGGTGGCTAACGTGAGGGACGGCTAGCCGACGCCGATGAACTGCGGCTGGACCGCGGAGCTGAGCGGGTCCGGCCGCCTGCAGCGAGAGTCGGGGCTGACGGATACGTTTGGTTTCGCCCACCTATGACCTGCGCCGGGTTCGAGCGTCGCCTTCCTCGACCAAGCGCTTGAGCTGCCGCAGGCTCTCCTCCCAGATGGGGGCGAAGCGGCTCAAGTAGTCGCGGTACATCGCCTCGAGCGGGCCCGTCTCCAGACTGTAGTGCCACTCCCGGCCGCGCTCGCGCGCCTTCACCAGGCGCGCCTGCCGGAGCACACGCAGGTGCTTCGACACGGCGGCCCGGCTTACGGGCGGATAGTGACCGGCAATCGCGCCGGCGGTCAGCGTCGGCTGCTCGCGCAGCAGCTCGAGGATCGAGCGGCGCGTTGGATCCGCGAGCGCCGCGAAGGTGTCCCTACGCTTCGACGATCTCACGCAGCGCCTCCAGCTGGCGCGTCGACCAGCCGCCCTCGAAGCCACGGTGATTCTCCGCCGCCCTCGGCCCGATACGCTCCAGGCCGTGATGGAAGAGCTCGACGATGGTACCGCCCAGTGCGCTTGTCAGCCGGATTGTGAGCAGCGACGGAGCGTCCCAGTCTTCGTCGTTGGGGATCCACTGGTTCTCGAATGTCAGCTCGCGCCCCGGTTCGAAAACGGTGATCCTGCCACCGAAGTGGCGCTCGCGGCCTTCGTGCATCACGAACAGCTCCACCATCCCGCCGACGCGTGGTTCGTACGTGAGAAGGGTGTGGCCGGTACCAAACCAAAGCCGCATGCGCTCCAGGCTCCCGAACTCTTCCCAGACACGCTCCGGCGTGGCGTTGACGAGTATGCTCCGCCGGACCGCCAACAACCCTATCGTCGTAGCCACTGTTGCCCCTTTGCCGTTGCCATCGCAGCCTATATATGCAACCGTTCGGTTAAATGTAACCGATTAGTATCACATTCGCGCCGACCTGTCAAGCCCCGTTCGCGACAGGACCGTGGATCTCTGCGTGTGTATTGCGCCGCAACGCCCTCCCGCTACAATGGCCCTGCCATGGACCCGAAGGCCGCCGCTCAGGAACGCCTCGACAGCGTGCGCACCGAGCTCATCGAGCTCAGCCACCGCATCCACGCCAACCCGGAGCTCGGCTTCAAGGAAGAGAAGGCTTGCGCGTGGCTCTGCGAGCTCCTGGAGAGCCACGGCTTCGCCGTCGAGCGCGG
>JBIOYF010000239.1:0-5678 GCA_044870035.1 Dehalococcoidia bacterium | reverse complement strand
TGCCTTTCGTGGGCAATCACGCCACCTACGATGGCTTCGCCATCGTAGGCCGCGCTCTCGCCGCCTTCCTCGATATCGGCACGGTCTTCTTAGTCTTTCTGCTCGGCCGGCGTCTCTTCGGCGTGCGCGCTGGACTGCTCGCGGCGCTGCTCTATGCCTTTTCGGCGCTGCCCATCCAGCACGCCCACTTCTTCGTCGCCGACCCGTTCATGACGTTCTTCGCGACGGCCGCCGTCTACTACTCGGTGCGCATCGTGCAGGACGGCACCTGGAGCGATTACGCCTGGGCCGGCGTCATGGTCGGCCTCGCCACCGCATCGAAGCTGACGGCCGTCTCCCTGATGCCGGTCGTCGCGCTCGCTGCCGGCGTCCGCGCCTGGCCCTCGCTCGGCCCCATGCTCGGCCAGCTCTTCTCCGGCCGGGGCACGTCCGTCTTGGTGCCGGAGGGCCAGACCGTGAAACGGGCGCTTGTCGGCACGCTGCTCGCCCTCATTCTTGCGTTCCTGCTCTTCCGCGTCGGCCAGCCATACGCGTTCACGTCGCCCGGGGTGAAGGTTAGCATCGGCTCCTTGGCCTACAAGGCGCCTTTGCCCATCGACCCCGCGGTCTGGCGTGACGACTTCGAGTGCGCGAACCACAAGTGCGGCGCGCTGACGAACGCGCTCGGCCAGGTGCTCGATCTCAACCCGCACTTCGTCGATGACCAGGTCGAGCAGCAGGGCTTGCTCAGCGGCGGCAACTGGCCTCCCAACACGCAGTGGATCGGCCGGACGCCGTGGATTTACCCGCTCCAGCAGATGATCATCTGGGGCATGGGCCCGCTGCTCGGCGTGGCGGGCTGGCTCGGCATGATCTGGCTCGCCTCGCGCGTCTGGCAACGGCGCGAGCTGGTGCTGCTCGTCCCGCTCGCGTGGGTGGGCGGCTACTTCCTGTTCATGGGCGGCCAGTTCACGCTCTACATGCGTTACTTCCTGCCGCTCTACCCGACATTAGCCGTGGCCGGCGCGGCCTTGCTCTTCGCCCTCTGGGAGTGGGCCGCCCGTGCCGAGCTGCCCGCGGCCCTCCGACGGCGGGTGCAGCTCCCGCCCGAACTGCTCCCCGTCGCGGTCCGTACGGTCGCGGTAGCGGTGCCCGTCTTCACCATCCTCTGGGGCCTCGCCTACTTCCACATCTACTCCCAGCCCACCACGCGCAACACCGCCTCCGCCTGGATGTACGCGAATATCCAGCCCGGCTCGACCATCGCCACGGAGCACTGGGACGACGGACTGCCCTTCCCCATGGCCGGAATCGGCGACCCGGGCGCCTACAAGATCATCGTCTTGAACAACTACGACCTCGACTCGCAAGCGAAGGCCGACCAGCTTGTGCAGAACCTCGACCAGGCCGACGTGATCGCTATCAGCAGCGACCGCCTGGTCAAGACCATCCCGCGCGCGCCCGCCAACTACCCGGTCACGACGAAGTACTACGAGACGCTCTTCAACGGCCAGCTCGGCTTCAAGCTGGCGAAGCAGTTCACCTCCTATCCGGAGGTGCTGGGCATCTCGATCCCGGACCGCGGCGCAGAAGAGGCCTGGAACGTCTACGACCACCCGCCCGTCGAAGTGTTCGTCAAGACGTCCGCCTACAGCCACGATAAGGCCGTCGCCGTCCTCGGCGCGGACGCGTTCCAGGAGCCCCTCGGGCTGTCGCCGAAGGACGCCGGCCGTAACGCGCTCCTCTTCAAGCCGCAGGACCTGGCGACGCAGCAGGCCGGCGGCACCTTCAGTGACATCTTCGACGCGAACAGCATCCCGAATCGCATCCCGCTCTGGACCTGGCTCTTCGTCATCGAGCTGATCTCGTTCTCGGCGCTGCCCGCAACGTTGCTGCTCTTCCGCGGTTTGCCGGACCGCGGCTACCTGCTCTCCAAGCCGCTCGGCCTCCTCGTCATGGGCTACGTCGTCTGGCTGGGCGCGACGCTGCACATGGTGCAGTTCAGCCGAGGCATCATCGCCACCACGCTCGTCTTCATGATCCTGATCGGCGCGGCCATCGCCTACCTGACGAAGGACAACCTGCGGACGTTCTTCCGGACGCGCTGGCGCGAGGTCGTGATGTGGGAGGCGCTCTTCCTCGGTGCGTTCGTGCTCTTCTACATCATCCGCCTGAACGACCCCGACCTCTGGCACGGGGCCCGCGGCGGCGAGAAGCCGATGGACTTCGCGTACCTGGTCGCCATGACACGCGCCGTCCATCTACCCCCGCCCGACCCCTGGTTCGCCGGCGGCTACATGAACTACTACTACTTCGGCCAGTTCCTGACGGCCATGATCACGAAGTTCACCGGCATCATGCCGGAGGTGGCCTACAACCTCGCGGTGCCGCTCTTCTTCTCGCTCGGTGTCGCCGCGACCTACTCGCTCGGCTTCAATCTCGCCGAAGCCACCCGTCGCTCCCTCCGCTGGCGACCCGACCGCACCCGCATCGGCCCGCGCGGCCCGATCTTCGCCGGCCTGGGGGCGGTGCTGCTCGTCATGCTCGTGGGCAACCTGGGTGGCATGGGACAGCTGATCAACAACCTCTCGGAAATCTCCCCCTGGCACGTCGATGCCCCGGTGCTCGGTGGCTTCGTCGCTTTCTTCGGAGGGATAAAGGCGATGCTCATCGACGGCAAGCCCGTCCCTCTTGGCACCGACTGGTACTGGGCGCCGAGCCGGATGATGCCGCCTACGATCAGCATCACCGAGTTCCCGTACTTCACGTTCCTCTTCGCCGACCTGCACGCCCACCTGATGGCGATCCCGTTCGCGATCACCTCGCTCGCTGTCGGTGGCGCGCTCGTCCTCAACTCGACGCGCCTTCTCCGGTCGCCGGGCGGCGGAGACGGTAGCGGACGCGCGCCCAGTGCTGCGGTCCAGTGGGAGCGGGCCGAGCTGGAGAACTACCGCCGCTGGGCGTCCTGGGCGATGGTCGTGCTGCTCGCGCTGATCGTCGGCGCGCTGCGCTGGATCAACTCGTGGGACTATCCACCGTTCCTGCTCCTCGCCGTTGCGGCTGTCTTCGTCGCCGAGCGCGCCAATACCGGCCGGCTCGATTTCATCATGCTGCGCCAGGCGGTGATCAAGTCCGGCGTCCTGGTCGCGCTGACACTCATCCTGTTCTGGCCGTTCCAGGCCCACTACGAGCTGCCCGCCACCGGCTTCCGCCAGCTCGACGACCGCGAAACCACGCCGTTTCACCAGTACCTGGCCCACTTCGGCGTGTTCCTGTTCATCATTGGTAGCTTCACGGGCTTCCTCGCCTACCGGCGCGCGCGGCGTTCGGGCGGGCTCGGCTTCCTGCGTAACCTGGTGCTCGCGTTCTCCGCCCTTTTCCTATTTGGGGTGCTTATCTCCGGGACGATCGGCGGCCTCTTCGATAGGCTGCCGATGCCCTTCTACATCCACGACCTGAGCGCGGGCAGGTTCCTGCGTGACGTGGTCGGCGGCGCGCTGGCCCCGCTGCCCGGCTCGCCGCCCATCACCACAACCGACACGCAGGGCCAGCACCACACCACGCCCGTCGTCGCGTTCGTGCTCATCGCGCTGGCGCTCCTCGGGCTGCTCGCCTGGGCCGGCGGCCGCTCGCGCCCGCGGGGCGACGGCTCGATTAAGCTCTACGTCTTCGCCATGCTCGCGATGGCCCTCTTCCTCAGCGCCGGCGTCGAGCTGCTCACGCTGGACTTCGACATCCAGCGCATGAACACGGTCTTCAAGTTCTACCTTCACACCTGGGTCCTGTTCGCGGTCGTCGCCACCTTCGGCGGCTGGTACCTGCTCGACGCCGTCCGGCCCCGCATCTCACTCAGCGTGCTGGTCACCCAGCTCAAGCCGGCGCAGCTCGCCGCGGGCGCCTTCGCCGTTTGCGCGACCGGCTTCGTCATGGCCGCGCTCGTCTACACCTTCGTTGCGACGCACGAGCGCGTCCAGGACCGCTTCGACAACGCGGGCGCCATCCGCGTCCGCACGGACGACGGGCTGGTCTACATGCGGGGCGGTCAGTACGGCGACGAGAACGGCGTAATCGACCTGGCCGATGACTACGAGGGCATCCAGTGGATGCGCAGCAACGTCGAAGGGACGCCCACCATCATCGAGGCGGTCACGCCAATCTACCGCTGGGGCGGCCGCTACAGCATCAACACCGGGCTACCGGCTGTCCTCGGCTGGCCCTGGCACCAGCAGCAGCAGCGGGAGAAGTTCAAGAAGCTCATCGACGACCGCCTGGCCGACGTCGACAACTTCTACATGACGACCGACCCCAAAGCCGCCCAGAAGATCCTGGAGAAGTACGACGTGCGTTACGTCATCGTCGGCCAGGTCGAGCAGCTCTACTACCCCGGCCAGGGGCTGGACAACATCAAGTCCGGCCTGGGCGGCAAGCTCCACAAAGTCTTCCAGTCCGGCCGGACGCAGATCTACGAAGTCGAGCCCAACCCGCTCCTCGCCTCCAGCGCGCAGTAGCAGCGGCTCGTTCGCACTATGGGATAACCTCCAGCCCGTACTGCCGGAAGTGCGCGTCGAATGTGAACGCCCTGAGGATGCCCAGCCGCTCCATTATCGCGAACGACCCGGCGTCCGCGTAAGAGAAGTCCTTGTCGTCATAGCGCCCGATGATGTCCTGGGCCGCCTCACTATCCTCTTCTGTCTCGAAAACGATGTTGAAGTCCTCCATGCGTTCGAGCCAGCCAGCAGCGATATCACGTCCCATTCTCCGGAGTGTTAGTGCGTGCGTCTCAGCAATGACGAGATTAGACGTTACGAGCGGCCGCGATTCAGCGACAATCGAGGTGAAGGTCTCTACTGCGTTTGCATGGAGGGCGTCGCGTGGATTGAGCTCGGAATAGAAGGCACTCGTGTCGACGAAGATCGCGCGGGATGCTAACCCTGCAGGAAGGGTCACGACTTCGGATGGGACTCTTCGTAGTAGATGTCGGCAAGATACTTGTGCTTATTCGTTGACACATCAGTAGCGCCGTCGTCACCGATGCCCTCCAGCTCAAAGAAGCGGCTATCTGGGGTCAAGAGCTTGACCTTGCTCCAGTCGAACGGCTCCGGCTCACCGGCCAGGTCTCGCCCGCGCACCCGGTAGTCCCGGCCGATCTTACGCGCGCGCAGCCGCCCCTCCTTCACCCAGCGGCGCGCCGTCGCGTCGCTGATGCGCAGCAACTGACGCGCCTCTCTCAGAGTGTAGAGCGCGTTCGGATCGATAGGCGTCGGTCCGCGTTCTTCGCTCATAGCTTATCATTGCTTATCACAGGCGCTCATATCTTGTCAAGCTTGACAGCCTGCTATCGCATGCGTACAGTAGTATCGCAATCGCATACGCGGGAGCTGGGAAGATGGCCCGGCTGAGAGGTCCTGCCCGGGCAGGACGACCGCAAGACCTGATCTGGGTAATGCCAGCGAAGGGAGAAGATGTTCCATCCTGACGCCGCCGGCAACCCGGCGGCCTTTCTCATGTACGGAAGGCCAGGCTTCAGCCTGGCAGGAATCTACCGCGGGCCGCGCCTCAGCCTGAGTAGAGATGCGCCAGCCTTCAGGCTGGCGGCGGGCATCCGATGAACGCGCGCGCGCCCACCGCGCTGACCATCGCCGGCTCCGACTGCGGCGGCGGTGCCGGCATCCAGGCCGATCTCAAAACGTTCGCCGCCC
>JBIOYF010000238.1:0-3827 GCA_044870035.1 Dehalococcoidia bacterium | reverse complement strand
AGGAGCGGAAGATGCCGAAGGGCAATAAGAAGTTAGTAGACGCGATGAACGAGGCGCTCTCCGAGGAGCTCGCCTCGATCATCCAGTACCTCTGGCATCACATCCAGGCGCGCGGCATGAACAGCGCCGCTATCGCCGAGAAGTTCAAGGCGATCTCGATGGTGGAGATGACACACGCGGAGCGCATCGCTGAGCGTATCGATCTCCTCGGCGGCCGCCCGACGATCGCCGTCGACGCGATCAGCCGCGGCACGCACGGCGACGTCGCGCGCATGCTGCGCGACAACGCCCAGGCCGAGGAGAACGTTGTCCCGAAGTACCGGGAGCTGGTGCGGCTGGCGATAGAGGCGGACGATCCCGTCTCCCGTGTTCTGCTCGAGGAGATACTCGGCGAGACGGAAGGACACGCCCACGAGCTGCGTAAGCTGCTCGCGGACGCCGCGGGCGTCAAGAAGCTGCCCGCCCAGCGCAAGAAGACGTCGCCGCTGATCGATGCGCTTAACGTCGCCGTCTCCGATGAGCTGGCCTCGATCATCCAGTACCAGTGGCACCACGTGATGGCCAAGGGGATCGCCTCGCCAGCGATCGTCGAGATGTTCGAGAGCCACTCGATGGATGAGATGCGCCACGCTTACCACTTCGCCGAGCGCGTCGATCTGCTCGGCGGCGACCTGACGGTGGAGATCCATCCGATCAAGGTCGGCGGCGGGCTGGAGAAGATGATCAACGACGACCTGCGCGGCGAGTACGCGGCAATCGAGATGTACAAAGGCTACATTGCGCTGGCCGAGAAACAACGTGATCCCGTCACCCGGCGCATGTTCGAAGACGCGCTCGCGGCTGAGGAAGGCCACGCCAACGATTGGGAGACCGTGCTAGGAAAGTAGAGATGGAACGCACGCAGCTCGAACTCTCGCTCAACCTGCGCCGGCCCCCTGCCCTTCCAGGGAAGGGCGAGGGGGCCTGAAGAGGCGCTGAGCCGTCGGGCTGAAGCCCGACCTACGAGAATGAAGGAGGTTGAGCAACATGGCTGACAAGGTACTGATCTTCGACACGACGCTTCGCGACGGCGAGCAGTCGCCCGGCGTCGCGCTCACCGCGAGCGACAAGATCGAGATCGCCCAGCAGCTCGAGAAGCTCGGCGTCGACATCATCGAGGCGGGCTTCCCGCTCACGTCGCAGGGCGACCTCGACGCGGTCGTCGCCGTCGCCGAGCACGTCCGCACGCCGGTCATCGCGGCGCTCGCGCACGCGCATCCGCAGGCCGTCGACGCGGCGTGGCAGGCGCTGAAAGACGCGGCACGGCCGCGCGTCCACGTCTTCTTGTCCAGCTCGGACATCCACATGATGCACCAGCTACGCAAGGACCGCGACCAAGTGCTCGAGATGTCGCGCACCATGGTCGCGCGGGCGAAGAAGCTCTGCGAGGACGTAGAGTTCAGCCCGATGGACGCCACGCGTTCGGAGCGGGAGTACGTCTACACCATGCTCCAGCAATGCATCGACGCGGGCGCGACGACGGTGAACATTCCGGACACCGTCGGCTACACCGTGCCGGAGGAGTTCGAGCAGTTCATCCGCGATGTCTTCGAGAACGTCTCGAACATCCACAAGGCGGTCGTCTCGGTGCACTGCCACAACGACCTCGGGCTGGCGGTAGCCAACTCGCTGGCGGCCGTGCGCGCGGGGGCCCGCCAGGTCGAGACGTGCGTCAACGGCATCGGCGAGCGCGCCGGCAACGCCGCGCTCGAGGAGGTGGCGCTGGCGATACGCACACGCAGCGACTTCTTCGGGCTGGAGACGAACATCAAGACGAAGGAGATCTACCGCACGAGCCGGCTCGTCGCCGATCTGACGGGCATGGGCGTCCAGCCCAACAAGGCCATCGTGGGTGCGAACGCCTTCCGGCACCAGTCGGGCATCCACCAGGACGGCATCCTGAAGATGCGCGAGACGTACGAGATCATGGACGCCAAAGAGCTTGGCTGGCCGACCGGCGCCGAGATCGTGCTGGGCAAGACCTCCGGCCGCCACGGCTTCAAGGCGCGCATCGAAGCGCTGGGCTACGAACTCACGGATGAGGAGCTGAACCGCGCCTTCCTAGCGTTCAAGGAGCTGGCCGACAAGAAGCTGGAAGTCGACGACCGCGACCTCGAAGCGCTAGTCGCGGACAAGATGCGCACGAGCGAAGAGGTCTACCACCTCGACTTCGTACAGGTGGCCTGCGGCGACCACGCGACGCCGACAGCGACGGTCCGGCTGATCACGCCGGACGGCAACGTGCTGGCGGACGCCGCGCTGGGCACCGGGCCCGTCGACGCGGTCTACCGCGCGATCAACCGCATCATCCAGGTGCCGAACACGCTGACCGAGTTCTCGGTCAAGAGCGTGACCGAGGGCATCGACGCGCAGGGCGAAGTGATGATCCGCGTCGAGAGCGAGGGCCGCAGCTACGTCGGCCGGGGCGCCGATACCGACATCATCGTCGCTTCCGCGAAGGCGTATATGAACGCGCTCAACCGGGCGCTGTATGTGAGCCGGCGGGCGGACTCCGAAGTCCGGACGAACCCGTAAGGTCCGTGACACCGAGCATGGTGAGGCTGGTGGTTACGATCGCAGCCATCGCCGTGCTCGCGGCGGGCTGCAGTGGCGATAAGAAAACTACGAGCAGAGATGCGACGCCCGCTGGGACCGCGGCGCACGTCGAGCCCGAGAACTTCAACGATCTCGTGCTCACGGACGCGAACAAGTCGGCTGAAGCGGGCTTCAGCGCGACGTATACTATTCGCGCGACGGTCGACGGCAAGGCGGTCAACGGTACGGTGACGTGGCATCGAAAGGGCACAAACATGCGCTCTGACTTCGTGGGGACCGTTGATGGACAGGAGATTGACTTGACCGTGATCGCCGGCCCAAACTACCCGGCCCAGTCGACCGGATACGTGTGCGGCCGGGTGGAACAGAGTTGCGCATTGCGACAGCTGAACGGGGCAAGCCCTGAAGACCTGGCGTCCTGGCCGGCCTTCCAGACGCTGGACGTGGCCCGCTCGATCGCAGGGCTGAACTTCTACGATGAGGCTGCCCGGACGCTGCTCGAGCAGCCGGTCCTGTGCTTCGTCGGCGTTACGGAAGCGGCCCCGGACGCGCACGGGGAGGTCTGCCTCACGGACGGCGGGCTGCCGCTGCTGGTGACGGCGTCAACCGAGGGCGTGACGATCTCGCTTACGGCGACGGAGCTTCCGGGCGGCGTCAGCGACGCAGACTTCGAGCTGCCGTTCGCAGTTGTAGGACAGTAGCGCATACGTTTGTCCGTTATAATCAGTTCAGTAGTCGAGGAGAGAGGTAGCCCTCATGGGCATGACACTTGCCGAGAAGATCCTTGCCGCACATAGCGGCCGAAAAGAGGTCTCGCCGGGCGACCTGATCACCGTCAAGGTCGACCTCGTGATGGCCAACGACGTGACCGCACCCATCGCCATCGAGCAGTTCCGCAAGCTAGGCGTGCGGGACGTGTTCGCGAAGGACCGCGTGATCATGGTCCCCTCGCACTTCGCGCCGGCGAAGGATGTCGCGTCGGCCGAGCAGTGCCGGATCATGCGCGACTTCGCGAAGGAGATGGGAGTCGTCTATTACGAGCAGGGCCAGGCCGGCATCGAGCACATCCTGCTCCCCTGGAAGGGCCATGTCGTGCCCGGCGACGTCTACTGCGGCGCCGACTCCCACACGCCGACCTGCGGCGCCCTGGGCGCGTTCGCGACCGGCATGGGCAGCACGGACGTCGCCGTCGCGATGGCGACGGGCGAGACGTGGATGAAGGTGCCGGAGAC
>JBIOYF010000237.1:0-5548 GCA_044870035.1 Dehalococcoidia bacterium | reverse complement strand
CTGGCCGCGCGCGCGATCCGCGCGACGGGCAAGGTCGAAGGCATCGGCACGGCGTACAGCATGAGCGGCATCTACCCGGCGTCGGACAGCGCCGCGGACAAGGCGGCCGCCGAGCGTCGCTGGGGGTTCACGAACGCCTGGTTCCTGGAGCCGGCGCAGCACGGACGCTATCCGGACGCATACGTCGGCGGCACCGACCCGGACCGGCTCGGTGTGCAGCCGGGCGACATGGAGATCGTGAAGTGCGACCTGGACTTCGTCGGCATCAACCTCTACAGCCGCGCCGTCGTCGCCGACAACCCGCAGGACCCGAACCTCGGCGCGCGCGAGGTGCGGATCGACGACGCGGAGCGCAGCAAGTTCGGCTGGGAGGTGTACCCGGAGGCGATCCACGACGTGATCATGCGCATCTGGAACGACTACAAGAAGCCGGTCTACATCACGGAGAACGGCTCGTCGTACGACGACCAGGTGGACGCGAGCGGTGCGGTGAACGACCCGCAGCGCGTCAGCTTCCTGCAGCGCTACATCGGGCAGGTCGGCCGCGCGATCGAGGACGGCGCCGACGTGCGCGGCTACCACGTCTGGTCGCTGATGGACAACTTCGAGTGGACATTCGGCTACAGCCAGCGCTTCGGCATCGTCTACGTCGACTACCCCACCCAGAAGCGCATCGTAAAGCAGAGCGGCCGCTGGTACGCGGACGTTATCAAGAACAACGGCTACGAGTACTGATCTTCGAGCTTCGAGCTAACTTGCGGCGGTGGCGGCTTCTCTTAGAGACCGGACCTGCGCCAGGTGTGCTTCGTCGTGGGCGATCGCTCGGTCGACGAGCTGGCGGATGCTCACGCGGCCCAGTTCTTCGTGGCGGCCCGCGCGCGCCCAGTTCCAGTGCACCAGCTCGGAGAGCATGTTGACCGTCTCTGCGCGCTGTTCGGAGAACTCCGCGAGGAGTTGATCAATCGGCGCCGGCTGCGGATTACGCTCGCGCACCAAACGCTCCTGATCGTACGCCTCTAGGCGCGGCTCCTCCAGGCGGATCATCATGTCGAGCCGTCGGTGGAGGAAGTGCGCGTGGTCGCTAAGGTGGCCGATGATCTCCTTCATCGACCATTCGTTCTCGGCGGGTCGGTACGTCAGAGCGTCTTCCGCCGGGCCCGAGAGCTCGTTACGCAGAGCGGCGGCGCCCGCGTTCAGGCGCTCGACCAGGTCCATATGGCCCGCGCTGCCGGGTTCGCTTCTGGGGTACGTAAATGCGCCCATAGTAACAATTGTGATACGCGCATCGCGTTTGCATGCAAGCGCTGTTGTTCCTGCTTCGGCGGGGAGTGTACCATTGGTCTGGATGGGGATCAAACGAAGGGCGACCGCGTCGCCTATGATCCGTCTGCTGCCGCCCCGCTTGCTCCGGCCACTTCCCTGGCTTGTCGCGGGGCTGCTCGCCGCATTCATCGCCTCTCCAGCGCACACCACCGTCGCGCAGACGCCCGCGTCGACTGGCGAACCCACAGCCGGCACGCTCCCGGCGACGCCGGCCGATACGCCGACGCCCTCGCCGGCGGACCTGAAGCTCGCCGATTCATTCGCTGGGCTGGGCAAGTTCGACGAAGCGGTGGGCGCGTATAGCGCCGTGATCCGGCGCGGCAAGTCGAGCGAACGGCTGACCGCGCGCGTCAGCCTGGCCAAGATCTTGCTGGACGATGGACAGTACGCCGCGGCCGCGCGCCAGCTCGATACGTACTTACTGGAAGCGCCGGCGACGGCGAACGTGCGCGATGCGCAGCTGCTCCTGGCCGAGGCGCTGAGGAGCGCGGGCCGCTACGCCGAAGCGCTGCCGTTGTACGATGCGTACTTGCAGCAGGACAGTCCGGCCGGGCCGTACGCCGCGATGGGACGCGCGGAAGCGCTCGCATGGCTGGGCGATCCGCAGGCGAGCAACGCCGGCGAGTCGGTGCTCGATGGCGGTCTACCGCACTCAACGCGGGTGAGGTTTATCGCGACTATGGCGCAGGCGCTCCAGAACGCGCTGCCGCAGGACGCGCTCGCCTGGTACGAGCGGCTCCGGCGAGAGTCCAGCAACCCCGCGGACGACGCGCTGGCGATCTGGCAGTCGGCGCTGCTGGGAGACGATCTGGGCGCGCAGCTTGAGGCGTGGGAGACGATCGTCAAGCGTTATCCTGACTCGCCGACGGCGCAGACGATCGTAGACGAGCCGCCGGGTGGCGACACGACGATCATCTTCCAGATCGACCCGTACTACACAGGCCTGGTGCACTACGAGGCAGGCGATGCGAAGCAAGCGCGCAGCGAGTTCCTCGATTCGCTTTCGATCAATAGAAGCTCCGTGGACCCGGTGCTGGCGGCGCGGTCGTCGTTTTATCTCGGTGTGCTGGACGAGCGCGCGGGCAATTTCGGATCCGCGATCAGACGCTACGGCGATGTCGTCACGATCGATCCCGGGGTCGATCTCGCGGATGACGCGCTTTGGTGGGAGGGCCGGCTCTACGAGCAGCAGCGCCAGCCCGACAAGGCGCGCGTCGCGTACGAGCGGATCCTCTCGGACTACAACGGCTCCGGCTATGCGGCGGAAGCGCGCTTTCGGATAGCGCTCTTGGCGTACGACGCCGGAGACTTCGAGGACGCCGCCGCCGCATTCGACGCGGTCGCGCAGTCGGCGAAGGGCGATGACGAGCGACGCGCGTTGCTCTGGCAGGGCAAGGCGCTGGACGCCGCGGGCGACGATGATGGTGCGGATGCGGCGTGGCAATCGCTGCGGACGGACGATCCAAGCGGCTACTTCGGCCTGCGCGCCGCCGTGCTGCTGGGCAAGGGGCGAGGCAAGCTGAGCGACGCGAGCCTCGACGTCTCGCAGCAGCCGGACTGGCTCGCGATCGAGGCGTGGCTGCGTGACTCGGGCGCCGGCGATCCGACGGCGGCCCGGCAGGCGTTCGCGGCCAACCAACATTGGAACGTAGGGCGGGCGCTGCTGGCGCTGGGTATGGAGCACAGGGCGGGGGCGGAGTTCGGGACAATGCTGCAGGGCAGCCTGGGCGACCCGAACATGCTCTTCGAGCTGTCGCGGCAGTTCTACCAGATCGGCCAGTTCGATCTCTCGTCGCGCGCGGCCGCGCGGCTGCTCAACCACGTGCCGGACGAGGTCGCCCTGGATGCGCCAAAGGACCTGTGGACGCTGGCTTACCCCGCACCCTACGCGGAGGCGTTCGATGATGCTGCGAACGAAGAAAACGTGCCCAACGTGCTGCTGCTTGCGCTGGTGCGTCAGGAGAGCTTCTTCGACCCGCTGGCGGGTTCCTCCGCCGGCGCGATCGGGCTGACGCAGGTCGTCGGACCAACGGGCGAAGAGATCGCGGCGGAGCTCAACATCGCGGACTTCCAGGCGGACGATCTGTTCCGTCCGTCGCTCAGCCTGCGCTTCGGCGCGCGCTACCTGGCGCAGCAGCTCGATCTGTTCGACGGGAACATCTACTACGCACTGGCGGCGTACAACGCCGGGCCGGGCAACGCGCAGCGCTGGGTGCAGGTGGCCGGCGACGACGTCGACCGCTTCGTGGCGGAGATCGAGTTCTCGCAGACGGAGACGTACGTACAGCTCGTCACGGAGAACTTGGCTCGCTACCGGCAGCTCTACCAGGGGCTGAGCGAGCCGGCGCTATCGAAGGACTGAGACCTCCCTACGCAGCTTCCTGCAGCGGCCAGGCCTGGGGCGTGAGTTCGCCGTGCTCGTACAGCCGGACCATCGCTTCCGCCACGCGGGGCGAGAACTGTGCGCCTGAGCAGTCCCTGATCTCTTTGATGGCAGCCTCAATCGAGCATCTTCCGATAGGGTCGCTCGCTCGTCATTGCGTCGAAGGCGTCGGCCACGCAGACGATGGTAGCGGGCTCTGGGATCTGATCGCCGGAGAGACCGTCGGGGTAGCCCGTGCCGTCCCAGCGCTCGTGATGATGCCGGGCGATGGTCGCGGCAAGCTCAAAGCCGGCGTGGCCGGAGAGGAACTCCGGGACTTATCGGCTTGACACACCCGCTGGAGGTTCTGTCTAATGAAACGCGATGCGAACGCGGTTAAGCTATCGAGTGCTTATGGAGCTATCGAGGCCGTCGAAGTAAATACGTCACGACGAGGTGTCCGCCGACCTCCCCGACCGAGTGCGAGAAGAGTTCCCATCCTCCACCCTCAAACGTCGGCAGGCTGTTCGATACCCCCACTGTGGTATGCAATAGACCGTTAGCAAGGTCTATGCCGAACTCCGGCGTGCTCATGTCGGGCACTAGTTTGCTTAGGGGTAGCGGTTGCGCCATTGCACTGTACTGATAGTCGATCATGCTGTGCCTCCTTACTTCCAGCAGTGTGCTTGCCTGCCCGCGTCCCTGACGATGCGATACGCGACACTGCCCGGAGCAGCAGCTACAAGTTGATCGCGAAACTTCACGCACGGATCGACCGTTGGCTGCTTCATGATGGGCACGGATGTCGCCGCGCTATTCTCCCACGGTGCATGAGCCACCACGGGCCATAAGGCGAAGATGAGGGCAACGAAGGCCACGGTCAGAGATACCGCCGTGGCTGCTATCCAGATACGCATAGGGCCTCCCTTCGGGTTGGCCCATGGTAGCAGGTAGCAGGTAAGGCGTGATACTATGAGAGGGAAGCGAGGCGCGTAGCAGGCGCTCGCTTATTCACATCAATGGCGAGGCTTTCGCCGTGATTCATTCTATCACGGAGGATTCGCCTTGTCTTCTGCGCCATACTTCAACACCGCAAACGGCTCTGTTCGAGACTACATCATCTGTCATGGGAAGCCCTGGCTTGTCGGAGAACAACTGTTTCCGTTGACAGCCGATACTTCCCAAGGGGAGAATGAGTGCCCAATGAACCTTCAATTCACCCTTCTGGCCGACTATGCCATCCTAGACACTGGAGGCAAGCTGAGCGTGTTGGGCATCTTCGATCAGATAAAGCCACCTGTCCTGCCATTTGCGCTCCCAATGATGTACTGGGTCACATCGATTCAGGGTGAGGCTAGCGAGGCTGGAAGGGTTTTCCCCATCGAGTTTCTATTGTGGGACCCTGACGGCACTCAACTATTCGCAAACGAAGGTTCGTTCGCGTTTAATCCCCCCGCTGAGCCAGGTCTCCGCCCCTCCCACAACGCAGTCGTTGGCCTCGCAGGGATCGTATTCGCCAGACCGGGCGATCATGCATTCATTGTTAGAATTATGGGAGAGGAACGCGGTAGGGCGGTGTTGCGAGTTAACCCGCCACTCCAACTGGGAGCTGGAACAGCATGAGCACGATAACACTTACCGGGCGGATTTACCCAACGCGCATTTGGCAGAGCATGACGCGTTCTCCCAGCGCCATCACGATAATCGTTCAGGCGACTACGAGTACGAGCGTGAATGCGGTGGTCGATACCAGCGGAGCACAATGGCTTGTGCAGCATTTAGATCAAGGAAAGCGTAGAGGTGGCAAGAAGCCTTACATCACGGCTGAAGACTATCCGGCGCTGGCTGAGATTTGGGACAACG
>JBIOYF010000236.1:0-2419 GCA_044870035.1 Dehalococcoidia bacterium | reverse complement strand
ACCCCCAGCGACGCTCGGCGGCCGCCTTGTCCGCGGCGCTGTCCGACGCCGGGTAGATGCCGCTCATGCTGTACGCCGTGCCGATGCCTTCGACCTTGCCCGTCGCGCGGATCGCGCGCGCGGCCAGGCCCTGCGCGAGGTTCGTGATGTGCGTCGAACGCATCGCGATGCGTGAGTCGCGCACGCCCGGCGGGTGGATCCCCGAGATGTACGCGAGGAACGTGAACACGGCCGGCTCGTTGAAGATCAGCCAGCGCTTCACGCGATCGCCCAGGCGGTTGACTACCGTCGCGCAGTACTCCGCGAAGTGCTGCGCCGTGTCGCGGTCCCCCCAGCCGCCCTCGTCCTGGAGCGCCTGCGGCAGGTCCCAGTGGTAGAGCGTCGGGAACGGCGTGATGCCCGCCGCGAGCAGCTCGTCGACGAGCCGGTCGTAGAAGTCGAGGCCCCTCTGGTTGATCTGGCCCTTGCCGTTCGGATACACGCGCGGCCAGGCGACGCTGAAGCGGTAGCTCTTCAGCCCCAGCTGCTTCATTAGCGCGACGTCGCCCTTGTAGCGATGATAGTGGTCGCACGCGACGTCGCCCGTGTCGCCGTCGAGCACCTTGCCCTCGGTATGCGAGAAGCGGTCCCAGATCGACTCGCCCTTCCCGTCCTCGTTCCAGGCGCCCTCGATCTGGTACGACGCCGTGGCGGCCCCCCACGCGAAGTCTTTCGGAAACGAAACCTTAGGCATGCTTCACCCCGCAGCGCTGCAAACGAAGGGTATGGGTGACGCTACCGAATACGCCGCGAGCGCGCAAACAGCGCCGCGCCTCCGATGGCGCACATGCTTAGCGCGAGGGCCGCGGCGAGAAGCTCGGCTCCCGACCGCTGCGACGGCGCGCCACCGGCCGTCGGATCGAACGAGACGCCGCCGATAGGCCCTGAGGGGCTCCAGATGAACGTCGCATCCGTCACCGGCCCCGGCGCGCCGATGTGCACCGATATTTTCTCTCCCGGATCGACGCAGGCGCTGCTCCACGTCAGCTCCACCGCTGCGGAGCCGGAAGAGACCGAGGGCGGCGGGCACCCCGGGGCGTTCTGCACGAGCTGTGAGCCCTTCACGAACGCTTGCGCTTCGATGCGCAGCCCGTCCGAAGGCGGCCCGGGAGGATGTACGGCGGAGACGAACGGCACGCTCGGTGCCCAGTAGTGGCCGTAGAATACGGTAAACGTCGACATCTCAAACGAGACGCTCTCGCCCGGGTCGACGCACGGGCTCGGCCACACGATCTCCCAGTACTCGAACCCCGAATCGAACACCGCAGGAGCGGAGCAGCCGGGCGCGTTGACGGACGGAAGCGTGCCAACCGTATCGTTGCTCTGCAGGTGAAGGAAGCCCGCCGGCTGGCCTGTGCCGTTCGTGAACGTAAACGTTGTGGTGTAGGGACCGGCAGCGACGCGGTCCGCGCGCCCGACACCGAACGTCGCCAGCACTAACGCAATGACTCCGGTGACCACCGTCACAGTTAGTAGACGAACAGGTCCGTGTGTTTTCATGTCGCCCTCCCGCAACCAGCAGTTTCTACTTCACCCGGCGTCGCAGCGCAAACCAGGCAGCGCCGCACAGGGTCATACCGGCAACAGCGGCGGCTATCCAGCCCGCATGGTCCGTCGATCCACGTTCGGAAGCCGATCGTTGCTGTGGCAATAGCGTGTCGTGAGAGACGCCGCCGACGGGCCTCGGCGTGGGGGTTAGGGTCGGCGGTGTGGTCGCCGTTCGCGTCGGTGTAGGCGGAGCGAGCGGGGGCGCCGGCAGCCGGTCGAAGTAAACGTCCGGATCCGCGTTCCGGTTGTCGCCCCACAAGTAGTAGAAGAAGTTCGCATCTCCTGCGACAGCCAGGTATTCGCCCATATAGCAGCTGTACGTGATCGGCGGGAAGCTCACGTCGCTCACGCGCTCGATCGGATCGAATGTCACGCCGCCGTCACGCGAGAGCGCCGTGTACACGTCGATCAGATAGTTGTTCAGCGGGTCGTTCCGTCGGTCATACCAGGCGACCGCCACAGTGCCGTTGCTACCCACCTCAACGAAGGGCTCGAACTGGTCGGTCTCCGTTCCACCTGCCAACTGCATTTGCGTCGTCCAGCTCAGGCCGCCGTCGTCCGAGTAGCTGAAGTACACATCGCTGTTGTCGACGAGGCTGGGCGGATCGTGCGCCCAGACGACGTAGATGTTGCCGTTGCGCGGTCCGCCCGTCGTGTCGACGGCGAGCCACGCCTGACCCACCTGCCGGATGTCGCCGTTCAGCGTGGGCCGGTTGAAGGGCTCGCCACCGCAGTTGACGAGCCGGTCGCTCCCCGGTTGGCGGATCGGCGGCCCGTTCACCTGAACGGCGGATTCCCATGTCTGGCCACCATCGAGCGAACGCCGGAAGCG
>JBIOYF010000235.1:0-9905 GCA_044870035.1 Dehalococcoidia bacterium | reverse complement strand
GCGCCAGCGCGTGGATCGCGAGCGGTTCGCCGATGATGGCGCCGACCGACATGCGCGGGTTCAGCGAGGCGTATGGGTCCTGGAAGATCATCTGCATCTTGCGCCGCATCCGGCGCAGATCGCCGCCCTTGAGCGTGGTCAGCTCGGTCTGGCCGAACTTGATCTCGCCCTCCGTCGGCCGGTAGAGCTGTAGGATGGCGCGGCCGGTGGTCGACTTGCCGCAGCCGCTCTCGCCCACCAGGCCCAGCGTTTCGCCCTTGCGGATCTGGAAGGCTATGCCGTCAACCGCCTTCACATCGGCGACCTTATGCTGGAAGATCAGGCCGGCCGTGACGGGGAAGTAGACCCTCAAGTTGCGCACGTCGATCAGCACATCGCCCTGAGCGACGAAGCCGCCCGTGCGCTGGTCGACAGGAGTCTCGGTCGTCATGCCAGCACCTCCGCACCGCTCTCCGCCGCGGCGACGGTCTTCCACTCCCAGCACGCCACGTGGTGCTTGTCATCGACCTGCATCAAGGGCGGCATCTCGTCGGCGCAGCGCTCAATGCGGAACGTACAGCGCGAGTAGAACGGGCAGCCCGTGCCCATATTGATCAGGTCCGGCGGCGAGCCCTCGATCACCTCGAGCTTCAACTTGCGCGCCTCATCCAACCTCGGTACCGACTTGAGCAGTCCCACCGTGTAGGGATGCCTGGGCTTCGCGTAGAGCTCTTTCGCCGTCGCCGTCTCGACGATCTTCCCGGCGTACATCACGTTGACGCGGTCCGCGTAGCGCGCCACCACGCCCAGGTTGTGCGTGATGATGACCACCGCGGTGCCCAGCTCGCGGCTGAGCCGAGCGAGGATCTCTAGGACTTGCGCCTGGATCGTCACGTCCAGCGCTGTCGTCGGCTCGTCCGCCAAGACGAGTTTCGGATTGCAGGAGAGGGCCATCGCAATCATCACACGCTGGCGCATGCCACCCGAGAACTGGTGCGGGTAGTCGTTGATGCGTGCCTCCGCCTCCGGAATGCCGACCATCTCGAGCAGCTGCACGGCACGTTGCGTTGCTGCCTCGCCGCTCAGCTTCAGGTGCAGCTCCAGCGCCTCGGTGAGCTGCCGGCCGATCGTGAGCACGGGGTTAAGCGAGGTCATCGGCTCCTGGAACACCATCGCGATCTTGTTACCGCGTATGTGCCGGATCTCGTCTTCGTCCATCTGCAGCAAGTCTTCGCCATCGAAGAGCACCTGGCCGCTGACGATCCTGCCGGGCGGGTTCGGGATCAGCCGCAACAGCGAAAGCGCGCTGACGCTCTTGCCACAGCCGCTCTCGCCGACCAGGCCGAGCGTTTCACCCGCCTGGACGTCCCAGGACACGCCATCGACGGCTTTGACGACACCGTCGTCCGTGAAGAAGTACGTCTTCAGGTCACGGACTTGGAGGAGCGGTGTGTCGGCCATCGGATGCGCTCACCCTACTTTCTCTGAGAAGATACCGCCGGCGCGTTGGGCGACGGCGGAAGGACAACCGGGCTGGTGGGGAAGAGGAGACTCGAACTCCTACGCCTTGCGGCACATGATCCTAAATCATGCTCGTCTGCCAATTCCGACACTTCCCCGAAGGCGGGGCCTCGCCCGCCGGCAGCCTCCTTCGTACTGTTCACCGTTGGTGAGCCGCGGAGGACTCGAACCTCCAACCAGCTGATTAAGAGTCAGCTGCTCTACCATTGAGCTAGCGGCCCAAAGCGGCGCGAGTATAGCACGGCCTCCGAATCGCCCGCAAGCACGCGCGCCTCCGCCGATAACGAAGGCAGCGACCGCACCGGCGCGCCCTTCCGGCGCGCCGTCGCTATCTACGCTTCAGGATAGCAGGGGGCGCGATGCGGCTCCAAACGCGTTGACGCCTCTCCGAAGCCTCTGTTAGCATGATGGGCGAACTGGGTGGTTAGCTCAGTTGGCTAGAGCGCTGCGTTGACATCGCAGAGGTCACTGGTTCGAGTCCAGTACCGCCCACCATCCTTGGTTCGGTTCTGTCGGCATGTATAGCGTGTACGTCTTGCGCAGCTTGCGAAACGGCAAGCGATACGTCGGCCATACAAGCCAGGCAGTTCGGGCTCGGCTACGGCAGCACAATCGCGGACAGAACCGCTGCGCGGGGCAAAGCGGGCCTTTCGAACTCCTCCACACCGATGAGTTCGCCGGGAAGCGCGAGGCCAAGAGGCGCGAAAGGTTCCTGAAGAGTGGCAAAGGTAGACACGAACTGGATATTCTGCTAAGCAAGTAGCGGACGGTTCGAGTCCCCCGCCGAAGGCGGGTCCGCCTCCGGCGGAAGTACCGCCCACCATACGACAGCGACGACGAGGACGCGTCGCGGCAGAATGGGCCGCAGAGAGGGAGCCGGAACGCTGAGAGGCTCCCGGCCAGAGCCGCGGCGACACCACCTCGGAGCTGAGCCGGCGAATCTTGCGACGCCAGGCGTAAGCCTGGCGAGGAGTCGGCTCCGGTAGGCCCCGTTACCGGCCCAACGAAGGGCGAGTCCCTCCGTCGCCCCTCTCCCTGAGGGAGAGGGGTTGGGCTGAGGGCCGCCGAACGAGGGTGGAACCACGTGAGCGCGACCTCCCGTCCCTCGACGGGAGGTCTTTTCGTCGTCTCGGAGCCGACGCTGTCCCAGCCCCGGCGCGGACAAGAGAGTCGGAGCAAGAAAAGAGAGCATCACATGGCAAGCAACCAGCCCTCGAAGGACGATCGCCTCTACCGCATGCGCCACTCCGCCGCGCACATCATGGCGGAAGCCGTGCTGGATCTGTTCCCCGGCACCAGGTTCGCCATCGGCCCGCCGATTGACAACGGCTTCTACTACGACTTCGACCTGCCGCGCCCGCTGACGAACGAAGACCTTGAGACGATCGAACGGCGCATGCGCCGCACGATCGACGCCAACTACGAGTTCGCACGCAGCGAGATCGATAAGGACGCGGCTCGGCGGCTGTTCGGCGATCAGCCCTACAAGCTCGAGCTGATCGATGGCGTCGAGGACGAGCGCGTCAGCCTCTACAAGCACGGCGAGTTCACCGACTTGTGCGAAGGCCCGCACGTGGACCGCACAGGCGAGGTCGGCGCGTTCAAGCTGACCAGCATCGCGGGCGCGTACTGGCGCGGCGATGAGCACAGGCCGATGCTCCAACGCGTCTACGGCGCGCTCTTCGAGACGCCGGAGGAGCTGCAGGACTACCTCGACCGCGTCGAGGAGATGGCGCGGCGCGATCATCGCCGCGTCGGACGCGAGCTGGAGCTGTTCGCGACGCACGAGCTGATCGGCGCGGGCCTGCCGCTCTGGCTGCCCAAGGGCGCCGTCGTCCGCCGCGAGCTCGAGCAATTCATCCTGCAGCTCGAGCGCGAGTCGGGCTACCAGCACGTCTACTCGCCGCACCTGGCGAAGCGCGAGCTGTACGAGATCTCCGGCCACTGGGAGCACTTCAAGGACGACATGTTCCCGCCCATGACCACGGAGACCGAAGAGTTCGTCTTGCGGCCGATGATGTGCCCGCACCACATCCTGATCTACTCCCAGAAGAAGCGCAGTTATCGCGAGCTGCCGGTGCGCATCGCGGAGCTGGGCACGCAGTATCGCTACGAACGCTCCGGCGTCGTCGGCGGGTTATCACGCGTCCGCGCGATGAATCTGAACGACGCGCACATCTTCTGTCGAGTCGATCAGGTGCAGCACGAGTTCTCGAACGTGATGCGGCTGGTCGAGCAGGCGTATGCGGCGCTAGGGATCACGGAGTACTCCTACCGACTATCGCTGCGCGATCCGGAGAACAAGGAGAAGTACGCGCCCAACGACGAGATGTGGCTAATGGCAGAGCGCGTCCTCCGCGAAGCGATGGACGACCTCGACTTGCCGTACACGGAAGCACCGGGCGAGGCGGCGTTCTACGGCCCCAAGATGGACATCCAGCTCCGCGACTTGCTCGGCCGCGAAGAGACGATCTCAACCGTGCAGATCGATTTCCACCTGCCCAATCAGTTCGAGCTGATCTACGTCGGCGAGGACGGCGCGGAGCATCGGCCGGTCATGATCCATCGAGGCGTGATTAGCACCATGGAGCGCATGGTCGCGTACCTGATCGAGCTGTACGCCGGGGCGTTCCCGCTCTGGCTCGCGCCCGTGCAGGCTACGGTCATCCCGATCGCCGACCGGCACAGTGAGTACGCGGAGCAGGTCGCCGACGACCTGCGCGCCGAAGGCCTGCGCATTGAGGTCGACGCGCGCGGCGAGCGCATGCAGGCCAAGATCCGGGACGCACAGCTCCAGAAGGTGCCCTACATGCTGATCGTCGGCGACCGCGAGAAGGAGGCGAACGCTGTCGCCGTGCGCCACCGCGACGGCTCGGACCTCGGGTCGCTGCCGCTCTTCCAGCTCATCGATAGAATGAAGGATGAGATCGCGACGAAGGGCCAGCCGGAGCACTAACGCGGCGACGCGGCCCGTGTCCGATCTCCTTCAGAGCTAGAGCAGGTAGCGAAGCCAGAGATAGAACGTTGCGACCGTCGTGGTACCAACAGTCACCACCACGCCGTAGCGGAAGAACTGCCAGAACGGGATGCGCTCGCCGCCCCGTTCCGCCAGGTTGCTGACCAGGACGTTGGCGGACGCGGCGACGATCGTGAGGTTGCCGCCGAGGTCTGCGCCCAAGGCGAGCGCCCACCAGAGCGCGTGGTCGTTTCCGGCGTGGCTGGCGTCCATCTCCCGGACGACGGGGATCATCGCGGCCGTGTAGGGGATGTTGTCGACGATGCCGGACGAGAACGCCGACATCCACAGGACGAGGAGTGCGGCGGCCAGCCTGCTGCCCTCCGTCCATTCGGCGAGCCTCTCTCCGATGTCCTCCAGGATGCCGACTTCTTCGACGCCGCCGACCACGATGAAGAGTCCGACGAAGAAGAAGAGCGTCGGCCATTCGATGTTGGGGAGGATCTCGTGGGGATCCTGCCGTGTGACAAGCAGCAGCAGCGACGCGCCCATGAGCGCGACGGAGGCGGGCTCGTAGTCGAGCGGGCCGTGGAAGAGGAAGCCCACCAGCGTCAGTCCCAGCACAGCCGACGAAACGCGGAGCAGGCCCGGATCGGTGATCACTCCCGATTCGTTCAACTCCATGATGCGCCGTTGCACGTCCGGATCGGGACGGACGCCGCGGAAGAAGAGGTAGGGTACAGCCAGGAAGTAGAGGACGAGGATAATCAGTACGAGCGGCGCGATATTGGTGAGGAAGTCCACGAAGTCGAGGTTGGCAGCGCTGCCGATGAGAATGTTCGGCGGGTCGCCGATGAGCGTGGCCGTGCCGCCGATATTGGATGCAAGCGCTTCGGAGATGAGGAACGGCACCGCGCTGACCCGCAGCGATCCTGCGACGAAGATCGTGACCGGCGCGATGAGCACCACGGTGGTGACGTTATCGAGAAACGCCGACGCGACCGCCGTGACGAGCGAGAGGATGATCAGGATGCGCAGCGGGTTGCCGCGGCCGAGCTTTGCAGAGCGAATGGCGATCCACTGAAAGACACCCGTCTTGCCGAGCACGCTGACGATGATCATCATGCCCGCCAGCAGGAAGATAACGTTGAAGTCGATCGAGTTGAACGCCTCCTCCTGGTCCAGGACGCGGGCCGCGATCATGATCACGGCCCCAACGAGCGCCGCGGTCGTCTTGTGGACGCGCTCGGAGACGATGACGGCGTACGTGAGGGCGAAGATCGCGGCGGCCAGCGGGGTATCGGGCAACGCGCTACCTCATCTCGTAGGGGCTCGCGGGCTGCGTCCGGCTTAGCCGGCCGGATCGCTTAAGCTATGCTCTTGCAACCACACCTTGATCAGCTCAAGACGTTCGAGATAGCCGCTGGGACGCATCTCGGCGTCAACAATCGGCACTCCCTCCAGGTCCTCTTCGTGCATCAGCTTGAACGCCTCGCCAATCGTGTTGGTGGCTGTCAAGTAAACCGGCGGCCGCATCAAGTCGCCGGCGCTGCGGGCCCGCACCATGCGCCCATACTCTTCCATGCGCTCGCGGTCGAAGATGTCGGCCAGGAACTCCTCCGGCGCGACCTGGAGGAATAGCTCGTCGACCAAGAGGCGGGCCGGGATGACCCCGACCAGCTTGCCCGCCCCGTCCACCACGATCACGATGTCCATTCGGCGATGTGCGGAGAGCGCCTTCGCGGCCTCGAGGAGGCTGTCGTCTTCGCGCACGATACACGGCGTCTCAGCGACGCCGCGTGCCTCACCAATGGGCATCGTCTTCGTCAGCGCGTCTTCTCGAGCTTGATTGCTGTCTTCGTCCGGCGCCGTCATCGCACGCTCATCGCCTCTCAACCGATCCGATGGTGTCCACGCGATCATACCCGACGCACCGAAGGCGGCGCACCTGCCAGGCCGGGTCGGCCAGCACCGCGTCGCCTTGCCGCCTCATCTGAGGGCGTGGTACCGTCGAATTCGTTCTTATGTTCAAGAAGATCCTGATCGCCAACCGGGGCGAGATCGCCCTGCGAGTGATGCGTACGTGTCGAGAGCTGGGCATCGCCACGGTCGCTGTCTACTCCGACGTCGACCGCAACGCGCTCCACGTCCGCTACGCCGACGAGGCGTACCTGCTGGGCCCGGGGCCGCCGCTCCAGAGCTACCTCAACATCAAGAAGATCCTGGACGTGATGAAGCAGGCAAAGGCGGACGCCGTCCACCCCGGCTACGGCTTCCTGTCTGAGAACGCCGACTTCGCCGAAGCGGCGCAAAAGGCCAGGAAGACGTTCATCGGCCCCTCGCCGGAAGCAATGCGCCTGCTGGGCGACAAGGTCTCGGCGAAGAAGTGCGTCGGCGGCGCGGGCGTGCCGCTCGTGCCCGGCACGGACGAGGAGGTCACGCCCGAGGAGGCCGCGCGCATCGCGAACGAGATCGGCTACCCGGTGCTGATCAAGGCGGCCGCGGGCGGCGGCGGCAAGGGCATTCGCCACGTCGCCGACGCGAGCCAGATCGAGAACGCCGTCCGCGCGGCGGCGAGCGAGGCGATGTCGGCCTTCGGGAACGGCGGCGTCTTCGTCGAGAAGTATCTCTCACCCGTGCGCCACGTCGAGGTGCAGGTGATCGCGGACACCCACGGCAACGCCGTCGCGCTGGGCGAGCGCGAGTGCTCGATCCAGCGCCGCCACCAGAAGCTGGTCGAAGAGACACCGTCGGTCGCGATCGACCAGCCCATCCGCGAGCGCATGTGGGCGGCCGCCGTCGCTGCCGCGCAGGCGTCCGGTTACACGAACGCCGGCACGGTCGAGTTCCTGCTCGACAGCGACAAGAACTTCTACTTCCTGGAGGTGAACACGCGCCTCCAGGTGGAGCATCCTGTGACCGAAGCGTGCACCGGCCTCGATCTCGTCGCCGATCAGATACGCATCGCTGCCGGGGAGCCGCTGTCATATCGACAAGAAGACATCGTTCCGAAGGGCCATGCGGTCGAGTGCCGCATTTCGGCGGAGGACCCGTACAACAGCTTCCTCCCGTCGCTCGGCCGCGTCGACTGGGTGGAGGAGCCCTCGGGCCCCGGCGTGCGCGTCGATAGCTCGCTCTACAGCGGCGTTGAGATCCCCTACCACTACGATCCGATGCTCGCCAAGGTGATCTGCTGGGGCCAGACGCGCGACATGGCGATCCAGCGCATGCTTCGCGCGCTGCGCGAGTACGTGATCGTCGGCATCCAGAGCAACATCCCGTTCCACCTGCAGCTTCTCGCCGACGAACGCTTCTTGCGCGGCGAGTTCGACACGGGCTTCCTCGAACGCGAGTTCACCATGGCTTCGCCCGACGGCCACCCGGACGAGCGCGCCGCCCTGCTCCTCGCCGCGGTCCTGACGCACCAGCGACGCCGCCGGCCGCTCGCGATGCAATCGGGCGGCGCTGGCGGCGGCAGCGGCTGGCGCAGCGCCGGTCGACAGCGCGCGATCAACGGCGGTCAGCTCGGCCAGCGCCGCGGCTGGCGCGGCTAGGCATGGCCACCTACAAGCTTCGCCTCAACGATCAGGAGCACGAGCTCGAAGTCGAGGAGCACGACGGGCACTTCCGCGTGCGCCTCGGCGACACGTGGTACCCCCTCGAGCTGGAGCGCGTCGGCGATAGCGCGCGCTACTCGCTCCTGCTGGAGCACCGTCCGTACGACGTCTTCGCCGTCGAGGGGCCGCAGGGCTACCACATCGTCATCGGCTCGCGCATGTTCGCCGTCAGCGCGCCCAGCCGCCGCGGCCGCTCCGCCGGCGGGCCCGAGGACATCGAGGCGGGCGACGGCGAGTGGGTGCTCAAGTCGCCGATGGCCGGCGTGATCCAGGACGTGCGCGTCCAGCCGGGCGACGAGGTGGAAGCCGGCCAGGTCGTCCTCGTCATCGAGGCGATGAAGATGCAGAACGACCTGCACGCGCGCCGCTCCGGCACGGTGAAGGCCGTCTACGTCACGATTGGCCAGCGCGTCGACCAGGGGGCGCCCCTCCTGGTGCTCCTGTGAGCGCCCTACCAGGGGACTATCATTAGGGGAATTGTTACGTTGACTGGCTACCGGATCCTCCGCTATAGTAAGGCCCTGTAAGGAATGGCGATACTGCTACCTGCCAAGAGGGTGCGAGCATAGCTCGAGAGCTTCGGCGCAACGAGCGGATCCGCGCCCGCGAAGTCCTTGTCATCGGGGACGATGGAGAGCGGCTTGGGGTCATCCCGACCAGCCAGGCGCTCGACATGGCCCGCGAGCGCGACCTCGACCTGGTGGAAGTAGCGCCGAACGCCGTCCCGCCCGTCTGCCGCATCCTGGACTACGGCAAGTTCCTGTACGACCAGGCGAAGAAGGAGCGGAGCGCGGCGCGACACACGCACCCTGAGCTGCACGAAGTGCGCTTCAAAGTGAAGATCGGCGAGCACGACTTGGACATGAAAGTCAAACGAACGGAGCGTTTCCTCAAGGCCGGCGGCAAAGTAAAGCTCTCCGTCATGTTTAGGGGCAGAGAGATCGTCCACCCGGAGATCGGCCGGGCGCTCCTCGAGCGAGCACGCGACAACCTCCAGGAGATCGCCGTCGTCGAGAAGCCGCCGACGATGGAAGGCCGCTTCATGAACATGATCCTGGGCCCGATCGCCGCCAAGCAGCCGGCGCCGCCGTCCAAGCCGAAGGAGCCGCGCGCGGCCAACGCCAAGCAGAGAGTGATACCCACGCCGGAGCCGGCGCCGGCGGAAGTCGCGTCCGAGGGGTAACATGCCGAAGCTCAAGACCCACAAGGGCGCCAAGGCGCGGCTGAGCATCAGCGGCCGGGGCAAGGTCATGCGCCGCAAAGTCGGCGTGAACAACTATCGACGCAAGAAGTCGCGTCGCGCGAAGTCTACGTTCGACGAGATGATGGAAGTCCACCCCAGCGTCAGCAAGCGGCTCAAGAAGCTGCTGCCTTACGGGAGTAAGAAAGGATGAGCCGGATCAAGCGGGGCGTCTCCGCGCGCAAGCGACACCAGAAGATCATCAAGATGGCGAAGGGCCACCGCGGCCAGCGCCACAAGCTCTTCCGCCGCGCCAACGAGTCGGTCCTGCACGCGCTGAGCTACGCCTACCGCGACCGGCGCGACCGCAAAGGTCAGTTCCGCCGGCTCTGGATCATGCGTATCAACGCGGCCGCCCGGCTGAACGGTCTCACCTATGGCAAGCTCATCGATGGGCTGAACAAGGCGCACGTCGCGATCGATCGCAAGATCCTCGCCGACCTCGCCGTCCGCGACCCGAACGCGTTCTCCGCCGTCGCCTCCCAGGCCAAGTCGGCGCTGGGTATCGCCTAGCAGTCACCGTCGCGTAAGACCGAAGGCGACGCCTAGGCGTGGCCCTTTATTTCAGCCCGCCCTCTGTGTCCATCTGTGT
>JBIOYF010000234.1:0-2202 GCA_044870035.1 Dehalococcoidia bacterium | reverse complement strand
GCGCGAGAGCTCGATCCGCTCGATCCGCCGGTCCAGCGGCAGCGCGGCCGCCCGCAGCACCGCCGCGCCGAGCGCGCACAGCACGACCACGAGCAGCACGTGGCGGCCCTGGCTCGCCGCCGCCGACGAGTCGTAGTCCGCGCGGGCCAGCAGCTCGTAGCCGTAGGCGACCTTGGTCGCGATCGCGGCCGGGATCCCGCCGGCGAGCAACGCGCTGACGATCCCGCGCGGCTGTGCGAGCAGCACGTAGAGCACGACGCCGATCGGCAGCACCCAGATCGCCCCGCGCGAGAACGTCAGATACAGCGTGACGGCGATCGGCGGCAGGAGCGCCGCCGCGACGACCCTCACGACCACCGGCTCGCGCCCGCTCGAGGTCAGATGCAGCGCGAGCAGCGCACCGAGCGCGCACGCGATGCCCATCGCGTTCCAGTACGTGAGCGGGAACGAGACGCGCTCGGGCAGGAAGCCGGCGGAGATCGGGAACGTCTCGGGCAAAAGACGCGTCAGCAGGCCCGCGAGAGCGATCGCGGCGAACGCCGCTGTGGTCCACCTGACCAACATGGGCAAATCTCCGATGCGGGCCGCGGCGGTCCCGGTCAGGACGAGTACCAGGCCGTACAGAAGGGCCCGATCGAACTCCGCGAGAGCGCGTGCGGGCGCGTCGGACCAGGCGGCCGAGGCGAGCGTCCAGACCGCAAAGCCAGCGAGTGCACCGGATCCCAGTGCGAGCGCGGGACTCCAGCCCTTGAACGGCTTGCGCGCGAGCGTGATCCGCCCGACGAGCGCGAGCGCCAGCGTCACCGTGACGACGCCGACCTGCCCCGGGAAGAAGCCACCCGCCCGAAACCCCAGCCACGCCGTCACAACCCCAGGTAGGGTTACTTGCCAGGCGCCAGCGAAGGCGCGAGCGCGAGCCAATGGACGGGGTGGGCTCAAGCGCTGACCGGTAGTGATCGATTCATGACCTCGGACCCCGTCCTACGACGAGTCTGGATGACGGTGCGGGAAATGACCGGAGGCGGGGATTGACTCTCAGAACTCCTGGGGATGATGATGTGATCGCCCGAGCAGGGATGCAGTCTTGAGCACGAATGCGACATCGGCAGATCACGCATCAAGCCTGAGCGTTTCGACGGACGCCCTAACTGAGGCGTTCATACCGGCTGATCCTTACACGGGTCACCGGCACGAACAGCTCCGGCGCCAGATCCTGTCGGCCGACATCATCGCCGGATCCGTCACCGGCGCGATCGCCGCCCTCGCCGCCGGGCTGAGCATCCACCAGCTTCCGGTGGTCGCGCTCGCGATCGGCCTCGGCTGGCCGGTGCTGGCCTACGTCTGCGGCCTCTACGCGCTCGACGACCTGCGCTCGTGGGCGACGGGCGTCGGCGACGCGCCGCGGCTCGCGGTCACGTCACTGCTTATCTCCTGGCCGGCCTTCGGGCTGCTGACGGTGCTGGACGCCGCCACGCCCGTCGTCGGAGCGCTGACCGTTGCCGTGATCACCGGCGGCGGCGCCGGGATCGGCCGCGCCGCCGCCCGCGTCGGCCTGCACCGCGCGACCGGCCTGCGCGAACGCGCGCTGATCCTCGGCTCGGGCACGGTCGCGCTCCAGCTCGTCCAGCGCCTGCAGCGCCACGCCGAACTCGGGCTGGATCCCGTCGGCTACATCGACGACGACGTCCGCGAGCCCGGGCGGCTCGGCATCCCCCGGCTCGGCACGCTGGACTCGCTGTCCGATCTGATCACATCCGGCCGCGTGGATCGCGTGGTGATCGCGTTCACGCGCGCCAGCCACGAGGACCTGCTGCACGCGATCCGCGTTTGCCGCGACGCCGGCGTGACCGTGGACATCGTGCCCCGTCTGTTCGAGTTCCTGGAAGGCGCGCGCACGATCGAGCAGGTCGGTGGCATGCCGCTGCTCTCGATCCGCCAGCCCACGTTCTCGCCGCTGTCGCGCTTCTCGAAGCGCACGCTGGACATCGTCGGCGCGTCGCTGGCGCTGCTGCTCCTCTCGCCTTTGCTGGCGCTGATCGCGGTCGCGATCCGGTTGGACTCGAAGGGCCCGGTGTTCTTCAACCAGCAGCGCTCGGGCCGCGGCGGGCGTTTCTTCAAGCTCTACAAGTTCCGCTCGATGAAGGTCGACTCGACCGTGCTGGTGCGCGCGGACGGAGCGATCGTCAAGGCCCCCGACGACGA
>JBIOYF010000233.1:0-13264 GCA_044870035.1 Dehalococcoidia bacterium | reverse complement strand
TGCTCCAGATGGAGGAGCGGCTGCACGAACGCGTCGTGGGCCAGGACAAACCCGTCCGCGCCGTCTCCGAGGCGCTGCGCCGCGCGCGCGCGGGGCTGAAGGACCCGCGCCGGCCGATCGGCAGCTTCATCTTCCTAGGACCGACGGGCGTCGGCAAGACGCACCTCGCCCGCGCGCTCGCCGAGTACATGTTCGACGACGCGGACGCGATGATCCGGATGGACATGTCGGAGTACGGCGAGCGGCACACCGTATCGCGGCTGATCGGGGCGCCGCCCGGCTACGTCGGCTACGACGAAGCCGGCGGCCTGACCGAGGCCGTCCGCCGACGCCCCTACTCGGTGGTCCTGTTCGATGAGATCGAGAAGGCGCACCCGGAGGTGCTCAACGTGCTCCTTCAGATCATGGAGGACGGCCGCCTCACGGACGGCCACGGCCGCACCGTGAACTTCCGTAACACCGTGATCATTATGACGTCGAACCTCGGCACCAGCTCCGAGGCGAGGGGAACGTTCGGCTTCGTGCCCAACCGGGCCAAGACCGAGAGCGAACGGGCGAAGGTCAAGACGAACATCGAGGACGCTCTGCGCCGGTTCTTCCGGCCCGAGTTCCTCAACCGCGTCGATGAGGTGATCGTGTTCGAGCCGCTCACGCAGCAGGAGCTCGGCCCTATCGTCGAGCTGATGCTCAAGGAGGTGGAGGACCGGCTGTCGGACCGGCACATCACCTTCGAGGTGACGGAGGCCGCGAAGGCCGCGCTGATCGAAGAGGGCTTCGACCCGGTGTACGGCGCCCGGCCGCTCCGCCGCGTCGTCGAGCGGCAGATCGAGAGCGGCCTCGCGCGCCGCATCCTGGCCGCGGAGTTCGTCGAGGGTGACGACGTGCTGATCGACTACGACGCGGAAGCCGGCTTTACGTTCGCCAAGCGCGACGCGGTGCAGCCCGCCGCGAAGAGCGCGTAAGCTCGTGTGATGCTGAGGTCAACGCAGGCGGAGCCAGGTGACTCCGCCTGCGTTGCTGCAACCTTTGGCCTCGTCCACTAGAGCTGGAATCCCATAGCGAGCGCTCGAACCCCAACCAGACGCTTGTTCACGGGATCGACGGCCAGACTGAAACCCTCTAGCGTGTAGGCGCCCAGCATCGAGGCCGAGCCCTCGTCACCGAACACGACCAGTGTCGGCAGCACTTGGCCATCCCAGCGCGCCATGGTTATCCCCATGTCTCTCTCTATGACGCTGTCCCCGGCGGTCAGGAACTCGCGTTTGAACTGCGGGCGCACACCCAAGCCTTCCAGGAGCTCTCGAGGAACCCACGTGTAGCTAGCGCCGGTGTCAACCAGAGCATCGACCTTCTGCCAGCGAGACCCCGCGGGATCTCCGATCTCCAACGCAACGCGAAATGTTCCCATAGCTCAATCCTATCGGTGGCTTCGCGATGCTGTCAACGCGCGCGTTCCGCCGCATGCCGGCCCGCGATGCGTCCGAAGACGCAGCCGCGCAGGCACGACGTGGCGCCCGGGTAGTTGTAATAGTACAGCTCGCCGATCGGCTCCCCTGCCGCGTAGAGCCCTTCGATGACGCGGCCGGCCATATCGATCACCCGCGCCGACGTGTCGATCTTCAGCCCGCCGAACGTAAACGTGATGCCGCCGGTGACGGGTACCGCAACGAACGGCGCTTCGGCAATGGACAGCGCCCAGTTGCTCTTGGGCGGCGTAATTCCCACCGCCGCCTTGCCATCGAGACGGTCGAAGTCGAGCTCGCCCGGCTGGACGGCCGCGTTGAACTCGCGCACGGTGCGGACGAGCGATTCGGCAGGCACGGCGAGCGCCGTCGCGAGCTCCTCCAGCGTGTCGGCGACGATCGGCGGCGCCACGGGGTACCAGGCGCGCTGGAACTCCGGCCGGCGATAGGCTTGCTGATCGAAGATGCAGAACGCCAGCCCGTCGCCGTGCTCAGCGATCGCCTTGCCAAACTTCACGTACGTGTTGTCGCGCCAGTCCTCTCCTTCGTCCAGAAAGCGCCGTCCCTGCGTATCGACGATGATGCCCATCTGGAAGTTGTAGAGCGCAGTCACGCCGCACTCGGTCTTCGGCGAACGCGCGTCGATCACCGCCGAGTGGTAGTCGCCCCACTGCCCGGCCGGCTGCGCGCCGATATCGAGCGCCATCTGGATCCCTTCCCCCGTGTTGTAGCGCGAGCCGCGCAGGATCAGCCCATCGGTGAAGCGGCCCAGGTGCGCGACGCGCATCTGCACGTTGGCCTGAAAGCCGCCGCAAGCCAGCACGACGCCGCCGCGCGCTTCGAAATCGACCAGTCCGCCGGGTGTAGCCGCGCGCACCGCGCGCACCCGGCCGCCGGCATCGCGCACCAGTTGCTGCGCCGCGTGCTCATAGCGGACGCCGACGCCCGCCTCCGCGCAGCGCGCGAACAGCGTGTCGACGAGGCCCTGGCCGCCCTGCGCCGGGCGGCGACGGTAGCCGGCCGTGTGGGGAAAGCCTTCGTCCCAGGCGACTCCATGGCCGGTGAGCCATTCGACTGCCGGCGCGGCGTCCCGGACCAGCGCCTCGATCAGCTCGCGGTTCGCCCGGCCGCGGGACAGTCGCGTCAGATCATCGCGGAACTCGTCCTCGCTGTAGGTGCGCGCCCCGTAGCGGTCGGCTTCATGAGGAAAGCGGAACTGCGCATCGGCGAAGCGCGTGTTGCCCCCGCGTTCGGCCTGCGGCGCCTTCTCCAGCAGCGCGACCCCGGCTCCTACCTCAGCCGCCGACAACGCCGCCGAGAGGCCGGCGATTCCCCCACCCACCACGATGACATCGAACGTCTCGACCGGGATGCGGCTGCCTTCAACAAAGCTCATGATCGACCTATCCTACACCACAAAAGGCTGCATTGCTTGCGGCCGCCTGCGTTTGATATGATGCTCAGATTCACGGTAGATTGGGGAAGCATGGCCAACGCGGCAGTACTCGTCCTCAACCAGAACTATCAGCCGCTCAACGTCTGCAACGCGCGGCGGGCGTTCGTGCTGGTCGACCGGGGCAAGGCCGAGGTACTGGAGCACGGCGAGGGCGGCATCCGCACCCCGTCCGCCACGTTCCCCCGCCCCTCCGTCATCCGCATGATCTACCTGATCCGGCGCCCGCGACCGCAGATGCGCCTCTCCCGCCGGGAGGTCTTCCAGCGCGACCGGCACATTTGCCAGTACTGCGGTCGCCAGACCCGCGATCTCACGCTGGACCACATCCTGCCCCGCCACCGGGGCGGCCGCCACGAGTGGGAAAACCTGGCCTCCGCATGCAAGACGTGCAACCACCGCAAGGCTGGCCGGACGCCCCAGGAGGCTAAGATGAGGCTGCTACGTGAGCCCTTCGCCCCAAAGGTGAACAGCTACTACATGGTCTACCGCTACATTGAAGGCAAGGACGGCTGGCGCAAGTTCCTCCCGGGCTGGGAGCAGCAAGACGGCTACGAGCCGAGCACGAACGGGCACAACTCCCACTAGCGTACGCCGGTCTGAGACCAAACCCGGCGCGTCCCAAGGGACCCCCCGCATCCTCCACACAACAGGTTTTCTTCCTTTTGGCCGAAGCTATCGAGGTATACCCATATGGCAACCTCGGAAAGCTCGATCATCCAAGAGCTCATCCCACAGCTCGCCGCGGCGCTGGGACAAGTACGCCGTGTGCCCGGCAAAGGAGACGCGTGGATCGCGAACGTGATCGCAGCGCTGGAACGCGACAGTGACCCACGCCACGAGCGGATGCGGCGTCGGATCGGCTTCGCCCAGCGCCTCGGTGAGATGGCCGGCCTGACTAACGAAGAGATCAGCCTCGCGACCCTGGGCCTGTTCTTTCATGAGCTGCTACCAGTCAAGCGCAACAGCACCAGAGTCTCCCGCCCCTGGCGGGAGTACTTCATGCGACACGAAGGCTGGCTGCGCCCGGCACTCGAGATCTGCGAAGCGATTCGCTCGAAAGACTGGCCGGAGATCGAGGGCGCGGCCGGCATCGTCGGCAAGGTGGCAGCCGTCTACGATACCCAGACGCTGGACCGCCACGAACGGCCCCTACAGGTCGTTGAGTCCATCGTCGAAGCGGTGGAGGGGCGCGACGCGCAGCGCATCGTTGACCTGCTCTGGACGGAGGACGGGCAAGAGCTCTGCGACCACCACTTTCGCCGCCATCCGCGCGGTTACAAGCTCGATTCCGGGGAGATCCGGCACGGCGTAGCGCTCCTCTATCGGAGCAGGCCGCGCATCTCTTCGGACGTCGACGTCCAGTCGGTGCGGTTCTCCGGCTCTCGGGGAATGGCAACCACAGATGAAGAGGAGGAACAGCCCGTGGCCGCAACACAGAACCCACCGGCAGGGGCAAACAACTTCGACCGGCGCCGCGAGGCGCTCCGCTCCCGCGGCGGTGAGCAGGATTCGCCCGCCGACGCCCCCGGACAGTACGTAGAACATCAGCCGGACGAACTCGATCCCCGGCCCATGCAACCGCGCCGGCCGGACGCCGAACCAACGCCGATCGAGCGAGTCTTGCAACAGCAGGAGGGGCGCATGAATCAGCTAACGGGTATTCCCGCAGCGGGCCACGGCCGGCGCGACGCCCTCGATCTGGTGGAGCGCTTGCAGGAGCTGCGCATCCAGCTCGGCCAGATCCAGCAGATCGCAGCGCACGCCGAACAGCTACTCGCCGGCGTCGCGCCGCAAATCGATGAGTTCGCCACACGCATCGCAGACGTTGAGGGCGTCATGGAGCGCTGGCGCGGCCGCTCGGCCGCCTAGGAACAAGGACCTAGCAAGCAACACAGGGCCTCGCCCCACCGGAGCGGTGCGACGTGGCCCTGTTCCTCTCAGCTCGGTTGGCAGTTTCGGCAGAAGTTCGTAATCCGCTGCCCCGCCGTGATCTCTGAGATGCGCGTCCCGCACACTGGGCACGGCTGGCCGCCCCTGCGGTGGATCTTCAGGAAGTCGCGCCGCTCCTCATAGCTCAGCTCCTCGCGCATCAGCTCCGCGACGATCGGCGTCGCCCACGCGAACACCTTGTGGATCGAGTCGTAGAGCCGGTCGATATCGTCGCTGCTCAGGGTCGTCCGCTTTCGATACGGATGCAGCTTCGCCGCGAAGAGGATCTCGTCCGCGTAGGCGTTGCCGATACCGGCGACGAAGCGGTGGTTGACGAGCACGTTCTTGATCTGCCCCGTGAACTTGCGGATGCGCTGCGCGAACTCGTCGCGCGAGACGTCGAGCGCGTCGGGGCCCATGTCGCTGAACTGCGGCACCTCGAGCAACCGGTCGACCTGGACCAAGTAGATCTTCCCCATCAGCCGCTCGTCCCAGTAGCGCAGCTCCCGGCCGTTCTCGAACGCGAGCGCCATGCACGTCTTCGCCCGGCGCTTCTGCTCCGGCAGGACGTACTGAAAGCGCCCGGTCAGCATCGCGTTTATCACCAGCAGGTGCCCGTCCGCCAGCGGAAGGAGCAGGAACTTGCCGTGCCGCTTCGCCTCGCCGAACGAGTTGCCCTCCAGCGTGCGCAGGAAGTCGTCCTTCGTCACGCGGAAGACGACGGGTATGAGAAACTCCGCCCGCCCGATCGTGACGCCTTGGATGCGTTCGTTCAGGAAGCCGCGGATCGCTTCGAGGTCAGGGATCTCGGGCATCGCTGCGCGGGTAGGAGCCCAAGACGCGGAGGAAGAACGACTTCGCCGTCGCGGCGGCCAGCGCTTCGGCGACCGTGGCGTCCAACCGGTGGCCCTCGAGATCGATGAGAAAGATGTACGTGCCCAGCTCTTCGCGCGAAGGGCGAGACTCGATCTTCGTCAGGTTGATGGCGCGGTCGCTAAACTCGTGCAGCACATTGACGAGCGAGCCGGGCTTGTCGCGCGCGACGGCGAACGCGAACGACGTCATGTCCGACCCTGTCGGCGCGTGGTCCTCACGCCCAACGGCGACGAAGCGCGTCTGGTTGTGCGCATGGTCCTGGATGCCACGCTCCAGGATCTCGGCGTGGTACAGCTCTGCGGCGCGCGCGGGGCCTACGGCCGCCGCCCCATCGACCTGGAGCATCTCCTCCACCGCGGCCGCCGTGGAAAGCGAGGCCTCCTGGCGCGCGTTCGGGAAGCGCCGCTCGATGTAATAGCGGACCTGGCTGAGCGCCTCGGGCTTCGAGTAGATCGCCTTCACGTCGTCCGCCTTGTCGCCAGGCCTCACGATCAGACACAGCTCGATGGGAAGGATCAGCTCGCCGCGGATCATGAGCTGCGTGTCGTGCACGAGCACGTCGACCGTGCGCGTCACCGTGCCCTCAAGCGTGTTCTCCATCGCCAGGACCGCTTCGTCCGCCTCGCCGGCCTCCACCGCGGCGACGGCCGCCTTCTCTGTAGGGCACGCGACGAGCTGAGCGCCGGGCTGGTAGCGGAGCGCAGCCTCCTCGCTAAAGGTGCCGGGAGGGCCCAGGTAGGCGAGACGCGTCATGGGACGCCTAAGGGCTGCGTGCCGGCGCCGACGCTCCGAGAGCTGCGCGCAGCGCCTCTTCGCTCTCCTGCAGGGTTACGGCGACCACTTCGTCGCCGGCGTGAAGGACCGTATCAGGTGTGGGCGCTTTGGGGTTGCCCTCAGTGTCGACGATGCCCCAGATGAGCGACTGGTGCGGCAACAACACCTCGCGCAGCGGGTGCCCGACGACAGACGCGCCGCCCGGGATCTTGACCTCGACGATCTCGAAGCCGCGTCGCAGGGTGAGGAGCGAAATAAGGGGGTGCGTCGGCAACTCCTGCTCGATGTGCGACATGATGGCGGACGTCGCGCTGACAGTAGAGTCGATGCCCAGCTTGCGGAAGATCAGCTGGTTCTTCGGGTTGTTGATCCGCGCGACGGCGCGCGGCACATTGAAGACGTGCTTTGCCACCTGGCTCGCGACAAGGTTGTCTTCGTCTTCGCCCGTCACGGCCAGCAGCAGGTCGGCGCGGCCGCAGCCCGCCTGCTCCAGGATCGCAGCCTCACAGCCGTCACCGCGCATCACGATCTCGCCCAGCTCTTCCTGAATTTCCGCGCACTTGGCGGCGTTGCGCTCGATGATCAGCACTTCGTGGTTCGCTTCGACGAGCTCCTTCGCCAGATAGAAGCCGACCTTACCGCCGCCGATGATGACGATGTACATGCCCTATCCCTGCTCGCTCGCCTGGACCTCTGCGTACTCTTTATCGAGCGCCTCACGCACCATACGCGCGCCTTCCTTGGTCGGCGAGATCGTGCGCAGCCCGAGGTTGGAATACATCTGCTCGCGGATCGGGTCGTAGATGCGGCAGACGACGCGCGGCACGCCAAAGATATGCTTCGCGATCTGGCTCGCCATCACGTTGCGGTTATCACCGGCCGTAACGGCGATGAACGCATCCGCCTTCTCGACTTCCACTCGGCGCAGCACATCCTGGTCGATGCCGTTCCCGACGACCTTCTGGCCGCCGAACGTCTCCGGCAGGAAGCGCGAGAACTGGTACGAGTTGATGTCCAGCACCGTGACGTCGTGACCTTCACGGTCGAACGCCGCAGCTAGCTCCGAGCCGACGCGGCCGCAGCCCATGATGACGATCTTCATCTCACTCCCCCACCCGGTGGCGGCAGAGCCAGACTTCGCAGGGCGCGCTGCGCAGCACGTATTCGGCTACCCGGCCGACCTCGTATTCTCCGAAGGGCCGGCTGTACGGCATACCGAGGATGATCAGATCGGCCCGGCGCGCGATCGCCTCGTCGACAATGGCGGGCCCGGCCTCGCGGGCGTGCAGGATTTCGCTCTCGACACGGTAGCCTTCCTGCTTGGCTACCTTCTCGGCGCTCAGGAGCACCTCTTCGCCCGCGTCCTCCTCGCCCTGCATGGGCGCGTCGAGCGGGAGCAGCCGCTTCACTTCGATGACGTGCACCGCATACACCCTTCCTTTGTTCTTTCGGGCAAGCTCACAGGCAAGCCCCACCGCCTGCATGCTGGGATGGGAGCCGTCCACCGGTACCAGAATGGAGCGCAGGTGCGCTGTCGATTCCGATGAGGACAAGAGCGAATCAACCCCTAATTCAAAACTAGGCGCCGGCGGGTCAGCAAGCGCATTATAGGCGTCGCTTCTTCGAACGGGCAAGACGCCCGGACGGCGCGCGCGCTTGTCGCCTTCTTTGGATGCGGGATAGAATGGGTAAAGACAGCAATTTCAGCACGGATGCCCTGAGGACAGGAGCGGCCCTATGCCACGACAGGACGGTAACGGTTCGATACAAAGCGTCGAGACGGGCACCTGGAAGGTCAAGAGCGGCCTGGCCCAGATGCTCAAGGGCGGCGTCATTATGGACGTCGTCACGCCGGAACACGCGAAGATCGCCCAGGAGGCGGGCGCCTGCGCCGTGATGGCGCTGGAGCGCGTGCCCGCCGACATTCGCGCCCACGGCGGCGTCGCGCGCATGAGCGACCCGGAAGTCATCGTCCGCATCATGGAGGCCGTCACCGTCCCCGTGATGGCGAAGGTGCGCATCGGCCACTTCGTAGAGGCGCAGGTGCTGGAGGCACTCGGCGTCGACTACATCGACGAGTCGGAGGTGCTCACGCCGGCCGACGAACGCCACCACGTCGATAAGACGAAATTTCGCGTGCCGTTCGTCTGCGGCGCGCGCGACCTGGGCGAGGCGCTCCGCCGCATCGGCGAGGGGGCCGCGATGATCCGCACCAAGGGCGAGGCCGGCAGCGGCAACATCGTCGAAGCCGTGCGTCACGCCCGCGCGGTCTGGGACGCCATTCGCAAGCTGCAGAACATGCCCGAAGACGAGCTGATGGCCGAAGCCAAAGAGCTCGGTGCGCCAATCGAGCTGGTGCGCGAAACGCGCGAGCTGGGCCGGCTGCCCGTCGTGAACTTCGCTGCCGGTGGCGTCGCCACGCCGGCCGACGCGGCGCTCATGATGCAGCTCGGCGCGGATGGCGTCTTCGTCGGCTCAGGCATCTTCAAGTCGGAGGACCCGGCTCGGCGGGCGCACGCTGTGGTGCAGGCCGTCACGCACTACCAGGATGCCAAGATCATCGCCGACGTGTCGCGCGGGCTAGGCGAGCCGATGCGCGGCCTGGAGATCGGCTCCATCCCGAAAGAGGAGTTGCTGGCCACACGCGGCTGGTAGCGTGAACACGGCGCCGTCTGACAGACCTACCATCGGAGTCCTCGCCCTCCAGGGAGACTTCGCGGAGCACGCCGCCGTCTTCCGCCGGCTCGGCGTCGACGCGATCGAGGTGCGGCTGCCCGATCAGCTCGCCCAGCTCGATGGGTTGATCATCCCCGGCGGCGAGAGCACGACGATCGCCAGGCTCATGAGCGAGTGGCACCTGGTGGAACCAATCCGAGAGCGCGCGCTCACTGGCCTGGCGGTCTGGGGCACCTGCGCGGGCGCCATCCTGCTTGCCGAACGCGCGGACGATCTTGATCGTGACGGCCTGCGGCTCATGGACATCACCGTCGAACGCAACGCCTTCGGGCGCCAGGTCGATAGCTTTGAGGTGGACATCGCGGTAGCCGCGCTCGGCAACGAGCCGTTCCACGCCGTCTTCATTCGAGCGCCCCGCATCGCCTCCGTCGGGCCGCAGGCGCGGCCGCTCGCACAGCTCGACGATGGCACCATCGTCGCTGCGCAGCAAGGCAAACTACTCGCCACGTCGTTCCACCCGGAGCTGACCGGCGACACGCGCTTCCACGAATACTTCCTGCACCTCGTCAGTGAAGCGCCGGCGACGCAAACCACGCAGGCAGTGAACCGGTAGCGATGGCGAGCGTACGATCGGTCCGCCCCACCGACCTGGTAGCGCTCGTCGCGTACGACGGCAAGGTCTACCCGAACGAGGCCGTCACGCGCGATCGCGTCGGCAAGGAGGCCTCGCCGCACCCGCTGGAGACCGCGATCGAGCAGTGGTTTTCCTTCGCGACGGGCCGGCACACGTGGATCAGCGTGAAAGGTGCGACGCTGCGCGGCCTCGTCTCGGCGCGCAAGCGCGGCTCGAAGGCGGCATGGGAGATCGACTGCTTGATCCACACCGATGAAGAACCAGATGTGCTACTGAACCTGCTCGAGCAGGTCACCGAAGACGCCGGCCGAGCCGGCGCCGAGAAAGTCTTTCTGCGCGTCGCTGCGGACAGCGAGATCCTGCGCGACTGCTCGGCATCGGGGTTCGCGCTCTGCATGCGGGAGCACCTCTTCGCCGCGACAGGGCCGCGCAAGGTGGAGGCCCCGTCGTTCGGCGACAGCGCAGTATTTCGCCGCTGGGCGAAGTCGGACGCGTACGATACGTTCCGGCTCTACAACCGCGCGACGCCGGAGCCCGTCCGCCACGCCGAAGCCGCGACGTTCCGCGAGTGGAGCTCCTCCCGGGAGAAGATCTCGCCGAACCGCGGCACGCGCCAGTGGGTGTTCCAGACGGCGGACGGGATCAGCGGCTGGCTGCGGACCGCCGCCGACGGCGAGCTGGGCCGTTTCGATGTGATCGTCGATGTCGCGGCGACCGACCTGCTCGATAAGCTGATCGACGCAGCGCTCGTACGCCTGAGCGAACAGTCGCTGCTGCTCACGCTCGTCCCCGACTTCGCGGTCGGCGTCGTAGAGCGGCTGCAGCAGCGTGGCTTCCAAGAACGCGGCGAGTTCGTTGTGCTTGCGCGCCGCACCGTGCGGCCTGTAGAGATTGCGGAGCCGGCGCGCGCAGCGCCCGTGCAGATCTTCCCGGCGTGAGGCGTCACAGTTGAGCTACGAGAAACACATTACCGACGACCTCGACGCTATCTTCTCCGCGCTGCCGCCGCACATCGTCGGTCCGCTGCGCGAACGCGAAGACCGCCACGAGCTGCTCGAGGTGGTGCTCGATCTGGGGCGGCCGCCGGAGGCGCGCTTCCCTGCGCGCGAAGCGGTGCTCAGCGAAGTCGAAGTCAGCGATTCCGACATCGAGTTCGTGGTGACGAACATTGGCGAGTTCGGCGAGGACAACCGCGCCGGCATCGAGCGGACGCTGCACCGTATCTCCTGCATCCGCAACCGGCGCGGGCGCATCGTCGGGCTGACCTGCCGCGTCGGCCGCGCGGTCTACGGCACGATCCACATCATCGAGGGCCTGGTCAAGAGCGGGAAGAGCATCCTGCTGCTGGGCCGGCCGGGCGTCGGCAAGACCACCATGCTGCGCGAGGTCGCGCGTGTGCTGGCAGACGATGTCGGCAAGCGCGTGATCATCGTCGACACGTCGAACGAGATCGCCGGCGACGGCGACATCCCGCACCCGGCGATCGGCAAGGCGCGCCGCATGCAGGTGCCCACGCCGGACCTGCAGCACGCCGTCATGATCGAGGCGGTCGAGAACCACATGCCGGAGGTCATCGTCATCGACGAGATCGGCACCGAGCTCGAGGCGGCAGCAGCGCGCACGATCGCGGAGCGCGGCGTCCAGCTCGTCGCGACGGCCCACGGCAACGAGCTGCAGAACTTGATGATGAACCCCACGCTGTCCGACCTGATCGGCGGCATCCAGTCGGTCACGCTGTCCGACGAAGAGGCGCGCCGGCGCGGGACCCAGAAGACCGTGCTGGAGCGGCGCGCGCCGCCCACCTTCGAGGTGCTGGTCGAGATCCAGAGTTGGGACCGCGTGGCCGTACACCGCGACGTCGCGAGCACCGTCGACGCCATGCTGCGCGGCTACGAGGAGCCGCCCGAAGTGCGCGAGCTGGAAGCAGAAGGCGCCGTCCGCGTCATGTCGAGCGGCGATCTGGCGCGCGAGAAGGGGACGCTGGAGCGCAAGGGCCCGGAACTCGCCGTTCTTCCCAGGCGCATCTACCCGTTCGGCATCTCGCGCCGCCGGCTCGAGCAGGCGCTGCGCCAGACCGGCTCCGGAGCAACGCTCGCCGAACACCTCACCGACGCCGATCTCGTCGTCACGCTGCGCAATTACTACCGGCGCAAGCTGCCCGCCTTGCGCGAAGCGGAAGCCCGCGGCGTGCCGATTTACGTCCTCAAGTCGAACACCGTCCCGCAGATGGAGCAAGCGCTGCTTTCCATGCAGGAGACGGCGCGCGGACCGGATCCGATGGCGCGCGCCATGGAGGAGGCCGAGTCGGCCGCGCTGAGCGTCGCGCAGGGCGAGCCGCCCGTGGAGCTGTCGCCCCAGAACGCCTACATCCGGCGGCTCCAGCACCAGCTCGCGCAGCGCTACAACCTCTCCTCACGCAGCATGGGCCGCGAGCCGTTCCGCCGTGTGCGCATCTCACGCGATGACGAAGGCCGCCTCCCCTTCGCGAGGTAGCGTGGCCCGCCGCCCCGGACTCTTCGTAGCCTTAGAGGGTGGCGAGGGCGCCGGCAAGAGCGTCCAGGCCGAAGCGATTCGCGAACGACTCCTAGCAGCTAGCCTTACCGTCGTCCAGACCCGGGAACCGGGCGGCACCCCGCTCGGCGAACGCCTGCGCGCGATCCTGCTCGACCTGTCGGTGGAGCGAACGGAGATCGAGCCGCTCAGCGAGACGCTGCTCTTCCTCGCCGCCCGCGCCGAGCTGGTCGCAACGGTGGTCCGCCCCGCGCTCGCGCGCGGCGACGTCGTGGTCTGTGATCGCTTCGCCGACTCGACGCGGGCCTACCAGGGCTCCGGCCGCGGGATCGACCTGGCGCTCATTAACAAGCTCAACGCCGCGGCAACCGGCGGCTTGAAGCCGGACCTTGTCGTCCTCCTCGATCTCCCCCCGGACGAAGGCTTGGCGCGACGCCCATCGTCGGGCAACAGCGACCGCTTCGGACGGGAGTCCGTCGCGTTCCACAAACGCGTGCGCGAGGGCTACCGGACGCTGGCCGCAGAGGACACAGCTCGCTGGCTGGTGCTCGACGCGTCGCAGCCCCGCGAGGCGATCACGGACGCCATCTGCCGGCGCATCGAACAGCAGCTGAGCCGGCGGACGAACTCCTAGCAGGCGGCTCCTGCTAAGCGCTAGCCTCTTTCGCCCAGGCCTCGATGAGCATCGTCGTGGCCGCCTTGTCCTTGATCACCAACGTCGCGTTCGCACTCCCTCCCGAGCTGCAAGAGCGCCGCGATGACGTCCTCAAGGGTTACGTGACCATCTCCCGTCACGTCATACCGAAGGTTCTGGTGCCGCATGTGGCGCAAGATCAGCAGGACATCGACGAGGGTCACGCGGCCGTTGTGATTCACGTCTGCGCACTCCGCGTTCGCGCTCGGCGTTGGCGTGATCGTCGGCGTGCGGGTTGGCGTCCGCGTTGC
>JBIOYF010000232.1:0-2699 GCA_044870035.1 Dehalococcoidia bacterium | reverse complement strand
CACCAGGCGTGGCGCGCCGAGCAGCTCGCCGGCGTGGACTACGAGATCAACTCTTCGATCTGAGCGCGCGAGGAGGACCGGCGCGAATGCGCGGCGGCCTGACGTACTTCGCGACGGCGATCCCCGGTATCGGTAAGATCCTCTCGGGCGAGATCTCACGCATGGACAGCGCGAGCGTCCAGCGCGCTGTGGAGTTTGACGGGCGCAACGATGTCGTCGTCTTCAGCGCGCGTGGTGGCAGCGACGTCCTCGGCCTTCGCACGGCAGAGGACGTGTTCGTCGAAGTTTCTAAGGCGCGGACTTCGGGTGCAGTAGGCGCCGTTGCCGGCAGGCTGCTGCCCGAGGAAGAGCTAGCACGAGCGCTCTCCGTCTTCGCATCGAGAACGCGTCCGCTAAAGGCGCGGATGACGTTTCGCGTTGTGACGCGGCTGCTCTCGGAAGGCGACTTCCTCAGGACGCAGCTGCGCGACGAGCTCGTCGAACAGGCCCGTCAGGTCCGCCCCAAGTGGTCGGTCGCCGATCCGGCGGAGCTCGAGCTGTGGGCGCTGGAGACGAAGCCAAACGTGATCCGGCTGGGCCTCCGGCTCTCCGACCCGTCGATGCGCAGCCGCGGCGGCCGGACCGACGAGCGCCCCGGCTCACTGCGGCCGACCGTCGCGGCGGCGATGCTGCAACTGCTGGGTGGAGATGTCGCCGGCCGGAGGGTCTTCGATCCGTGCTGCGGGTCCGGGACGGTGCTGCGAGAGGCCCTCGCGCTGGGCCTGCAGCCCATCGGCGGAGATATCGACGTGCGTGCGGTGCGAGCGGCGCGCGCGAACCTCCGTGGAGCCCGCGCCGTCATCGTCGCGGACGCACGCCGGCTCCCGTTTGCCGACAGCACGCTGGACTACCTCGTTTCGAACTTGCCGTTCGGGAAGCAGTTCTCGCTGCAGGAGCAGCCTCGATCATGGTACGACAGGGTGCTGAGCGAGATCGCGAGGGTATTGGCTCCGGACGCGCGGGTCGTTCTCCTGACCGGGCAGAACGCGGCGTTCGAACGATCGCTGGTGCGCCAGAAGAGGCTGGCGCTGATCGAGCGCTTGGAGCTACGCTTGCTCGGAATGCCCGCCGTACTCTGGTCGCTTCGACGGAGCTAGCTCTGATGGACGCCGCCGGCATCGCCGCCATGTTTGCCGAAGACCGCGCGGAGTGGGCCGCGCTGTGCGCCGCGCTGGACGCGCACCCCGACGTTGCCCTGCACGATCCTGAATCGCCGGAGTGGACGGCGCGCGACGTGTACGCCCACCTGGCGCGCTGGATCAACAACTCGATCGACGGCTTCGACTCGTGGCTCGCGACCCACACCATCCCGACGCCGCCCGAGGGCGACGACGATACGATCAACGCGCGCTGGCAGGCCGAGGACAGCCATCTCACGCTCGACGAGGCGCGGGCGTTGGCGCAGCAGGCGTTCGACCGGCGCATCCGCGCCATCGAAGCCGCGCCGGCCGATCGCTGGGACAAGATCCTAGAAGCCACCGCGCACGCGGACGACGCCCACCACTACCGGGCGCACCGGAGCTACATCCGTGAGTAGACTAGCCCCAACGTTAGCCACAGATAACACAGATGACACAGATTGATTGGGAATGTCGACGGGGCCGAGGCTGGAAAGCCTTGGCTACAAGCTCTGCGCAGGGCCGAGGCTGGAAAGCCTCGGCTACAAGTGTTGCGGTGATCGCGTTGATAATCTTCGTTGTCGCGTGCGGCGGTGGTGGCGACAAGAAATCGAGCGTCAGCGCCTCAGACATCTGCGGCGCGACGGCCGATCCGCCAGGGATGATCTCGTCCGGCGATCTGATCGAAACGTCCGGCATCGCTTCGAGCCGGATCAAAGACACCATCTTCTGGGCGCACAACGACAGCGGCGATACGGCCCGAGTCATCGCGCTCGGTCGCGAGACGGACAGCGAGGGCCGCCGCCACGCCCGCCAACACGCCGCATACACACTGACCGGCGTCGAGGCGATCGACTGGGAGGACATGGCGATCGGCCCGGGCCCCGACGAAGATACGTCGTACCTATATCTCGCCGACATCGGTGACAACGCGGCACAGCGGCCCGAAGTCATGGTCTACCGCATGCTGGAGCCTAAGGTGACCGAACAACCCGATACGCCGACGGCGCAGGACGTCGCGGAGTTCGACAAGCTGACGCTCCGCTACCCGGACCACTCGCACGACGCGGAAACACTCATGGTCGATCCGATCAACGGCGATCTTCTGATCGTCACGAAAGAGCTGACCGCACCGGAGTCCACAGTCTTCCGCGCGCCGGCATCCGTCGCGCCGGGCGAACCGTACACGCTCGAGCAGGTCGGCCAGATCGATTTCAAGTCGCTGCCCAGCGCCGTCACGCCGCCCGCCGACGCGCCCGTGCTGGTTGCGGGCGTGCCGTTCCTGCCCACCGGCGGCGACATCTCGCCGGACGGCAGCCTGATCGCGATCAGGACGTACGGGACAGTCTGGGTCTGGTCGCGGGCGGAGGGCACGTCCATCGCCGATGCGTTGGCCGGTGCGCCTTGCGAAGCGCCGTCCGCGATCGAGCAGCAGGGCGAGGCCATCGCGTTCGACGCGGACGGCCGCGGGTACACCACCGTCAGCGAAGGCCAGTACCCACCGCTGCACCACTTTGCGGCTGCGCGCTAGGCTATGATACG
>JBIOYF010000231.1:0-3163 GCA_044870035.1 Dehalococcoidia bacterium | reverse complement strand
GGCGGCGATCTGCGCCGGATGCGGCGCAAGATGCAGATGATCTTCCAGGACCCATACGCCTCGCTGAACCCGCGCATGTCGGTCGGCGCCATCATCGGCGAACCGCTCGCGATCCACGCGCTGGCGCGCGGCGCCGCCCGCCGTGAGCGTGTCGCCGAGCTGATGCGCATCGTGGGGCTCAACCCGCACTACGCGAACCGTTTCCCCCACGAGTTCTCCGGCGGCCAACGACAGCGCATCGGAGTAGCGCGGGCGCTCGCGGTCGAGCCGGAGTTCGTCGTCTGCGATGAGCCAGTCTCCGCGCTAGACGTCTCGATCCAGGCGCAGATCATCAACCTGCTCGAGGACCTGCAGGACGAGTTCGGCCTGACGTACCTGTTTATCGCGCACGACCTGTCCGTCGTACGTCACATTAGCGACCGCGTGGCGGTCATGTACCTGGGCAAGATCATGGAGCTGACGGGCCGGGACGAGCTCTACGAGAACCCGCTCCACCCGTACACGAAGGCGCTGCTCTCCGCAGTGCCCGTGCCGGACCCCGCGGTAGAAGCGACCCGCGAGCGCATCATCCTGGCCGGCGACGTGCCGAGCCCGATGCGTCCGCCGTCCGGCTGCGTGTTCCACACGCGCTGCCCGATCGCGATCGATGAGTGCCGGGCGGTGATCCCGGAGTGGCGCGAAGTCTCAAAAGACCACTGGGTCGCCTGCCACCGGGTGTAGAAGAGCCCCACGAGCGGACATAGAAGGGGCCGGACAAATGTCCGACCTCTCGTTGGTGCCATCCGCGCGCATTGCTCGCTGTTACATCGTGCCGGCTTTGCTGAGTCCGATCATGTGGCCTTCCGGGTCCGAGAACTGAGCGATCTCCGGACCGCCGGGCACCGCCATCGGTGGCATGACGGTCTTACCGCCCAGGCTTTCGACCTTCTTGAGCGCCGCGGCCAGATCATCGACCTCGACGTAGACGGTGACGTGGCCGTCGCCGCCGTCCATGCCGCTCGCGATGCCGCCGCCAACGCCGGCCTCGTCGCCGCTGACCATGCCGTAGTTCATCGGGTTGTTGGCATCGACCTTCCAGCCGAACAGCTGCGAGTAGAAGTCTTGCAGCTTCTTCCCGTCCTTACCAATGATCTCAAAGTGAACGACCTTCTGGGCCATGGTGGACTCCTTTCGTGCTTATCGCGAGGTTTCCGCTCGTTCCGGCGGCTGGACTTCCGCCGGCTGCCAGCGCTTCCATCATACGATACGCTCGCCCAGCCAATGCAAGACCGCCTGCTCCTGGACGAAGGCTCTGTTACCATGAGCCGGATCATGGACAAAGGCCGCATCCGCAACTTCTGCATCATCGCGCACATCGACCACGGCAAGTCGACGCTGGCGGACCGCTTTCTGGAGCAGACCGGCCTGCTGAAGGGCGCGCGTGGCGAGAAGGTGGAGCAAGTGCTCGACTCGATGGAGCTGGAGCGCGAGAAGGGCGTGACGATCAAGGCGAAGGCCGTCCGGCTGCCCTACACGGCCGACGACGGCGTGGACTACGAGCTGAACCTGATCGATACGCCGGGCCACGTTGACTTCTCCTACGAGGTGTCGCGCGCGCTGGCCGCCTGCGAAGGCGCGATCCTCGTCGTCGACGCGACGCAGGGCATCCAGGCGCAGACGATCGCGAACGTACACGTCGCTCTGGAGCACGACCTGACGCTGATCCCCGTGATCAACAAGATCGACCTGCCCGGCGCCGATCCGGAGACCGTCACTCAGCAGATCTGCGACGTGATCGGCTTCCGTGCCGATGAGGTGCTGCTCGCGTCGGCGAAGGAGGGCACAGGCACGCGCCAGGTCCTGGAGGCCGTCGTCCAGCGCGTCGCGCCGCCGGGCGGCGATGACGATGGGCCACTGCGCGCGCTGGTCTTCGATTCCAAGTACGACTCCTATAAGGGCGTCGTCGCCTACGTGCGGGTCGTTGACGGCGCGATCGAGGGCGGACACAACCTGCGGCTGATGGCCGTCGAGCATGGGGTGGAGGCGCTCGAAGTCGGCTACTTCACGCTCGATTCTGAGCCGGTCAGCCGGCTGGGCACCGGCGAAGTCGGCTACGTGGCGACCGGACTGAAGGACGTGCGACAGTGTCGCGTCGGTGACACGCTGACGAGCAGCACGCGGCCGGCTGCGGAACCGCTGGCGGGCTATCGGCAGGCCAAGCCGATGGTGTTCGCCGGACTGTATCCCTCGCAGCCGAACGACTACGGGCTGCTGCGCGAAGCCCTGGAGAAGCTGCAGCTCAACGACGCCTCGCTGGCCTTTGAGCCGGAGCAGAGCGTGGCGCTGGGTCCGGGCTTCCGCTGCGGGTTCCTCGGCCTGCTGCACATGGAGATCGTGCAGGAGCGCCTGGAGCGCGAGTACAACCTGGAGCTGCTGATGACGGCGCCCAGCGTGGAGTACCAGGTGCGCAGGACGAGCGGTGAGGAGATGGTGATCGATAACCCGGCCGATCTGCCGCCGCCGAACGAAGTGGAGGTGATCCGCGAGCCGTGGATGAACATCTCGGTCGTGTGTCCGGACCGCTACATCGGCGCGGTGATGGAGCTGGTGACGGGCCGGCGCGGCGAGTACGAGCGGATGGAGTACCTACAGCGCGCCCACGAGCAGGACGGCGGGCACGCCGTCAAGCTTGAGGGGCAGGTCGTCCTCGAGTACCAGATCCCGCTGTCGGAGATCCTGGTCGATTTCTACGACAACTTGAAATCGATCACGCAAGGCTACGCCAGCCTCGACTACACGTTCTCGCACTACACGCCGGCCAAGCTGGTCAAGCTGGATATTCTCGTGAACGGCGCGCCGGTCGATGCGCTGTCGTTGATCACGCACGCGGCCAAGGCGCCAGTGCAAGGCCGGCAGCTCGTCGAACGGCTGCGGCGGCTGATCCCGCGCCAGCTGTTCGACGTGCCGCTCCAGGCCGCCATCGGCGGGCGCATCGTCGCGCGCGAGACGATCCGGGCGATGCGCAAGAATGTGCTGGCGAAATGCTACGGCGGCGACGTGACGCGGAAGCGCAAGCTGCTGGAGAAGCAGAAGGAAGGCAAGAAGCGCATGAAGCGCGTGGGGAACGTGGAGATCCCACAGGAAGCCTTCCTGGCGGTGCTGCGCTTAGAAAAGTAGGGGCGGC
>JBIOYF010000230.1:0-4667 GCA_044870035.1 Dehalococcoidia bacterium | reverse complement strand
GTGATGCCGAACGCCTCCAGCCTGGAGACAGACGGCAGCGCGATGACGTGCGCCCTTCGATAGAGTTGCTGGATCTCCTGGTCCGCCATCGGGCCCAGAAACTCAACGTTCGACGCGTCCAGGTCGTTCGCCAGCGCTTCGAGCCGCGCGCGCTCGGGTCCGCGGCCGGCGATCAGCACGCGCGCGTTCGGCGTGCGCGCGGCGGCGCGGATCAGGACGTCGATGCCCTTGTACAGGCGGAGCTGGCCGACAAAGAGCACCGTAAAGCGTTCGCTCTTCTCGTCCAGTGCCGCCGGCGCGGGGCGGTCCGCACCCCATGGAATGACCGTCGTCTTCTCCGGCGCGCCAACCAGCGACGCATAACTGGGCGTGGTGACGACGATGCGGTCGGCGAGACGGGCGAGCCGGTGATGCAGCCAGTTGTAGGCCCCGCAGACCGGGCCGAGTCGAGGGAAATCGATGTCGAAGTGGTGGGTGTAGACAAGCTTCGTCCCGTGGCGCTTGCGCAGCCAGAGCAGCGGCAGCAGCGCATCGCTGAAGGTCGGCACCGGGCCGTGGAGCGAGACGACGTTGGCGCCCGCGAAGCGCTTGCGCAACGAGGGCCAGCGCGGCAGCAGGCCGGTCAGCCGTAGCTCGCCGATCATGTGGCGGCCCGTATCCTCGATCGAAACGACATCGACGGTGTGGCCCGCCGCGGTCCACGAATCGCGCAGCTTGCCTGCCGTGCGGGCGATGCCGCTCAGCATCGGCGGTGTTTCGGAGATGGCGAGGACGATCTTCACGGGAGCTCCTTCGGCCCCTCGGTGGCGCTGATCGCGTCGATGGCGTCGGCCGCCTGCGGCAGCGAAGTCACAACGCCGGCAGCGCGCTCGCGGCGGAGCCGGCGGTTGATCTGCAACACGATGCGAAACGCCTCGATGACGATGCTCAGGGAGATCTTCGAAGCCCCTCGCGTGCGGTTGACGAATTCGATCGGCATTTCGGCGGTGCGCAGGCCGCGCCGCCCGTACTCGGCCTTCAGCTCGAGCAGGAACGCGAAGTTCGTGCAGCCGAACTCGCGGAAGGGCAGCTCGCGCAGCGAGGACGCGCGGTGGAGCATGAAGCCGGACGTGTAGTCCGAGAATGACCGGCCGAGCAGCATGCGGGCGTAGAAGTTACCTGCCCTGCTGAGCGCGTGACGAACGATGGGCCAGCCCTTGATCCGCCCGCCGCCCGAGTAGCGCGTGCCGATCACGACATCCGCGTTGGTCTCTTCGGCGATGGCGAGGAGCTGCGGCAGCGCCTGCGGTGGGTGGGAGAAGTCGGCGTCCATCTGGATGACGAAGTCAGCGCCCTCGGCGAGCGCGAGCGTCATGCCGTCCATGTACGCCGTGCCCAGCCCGCTCTTGCGCGCGCGATGGATGACGCGCACGCGCTCGTTCTCTTGCTGGAGCGCGTGGACGATCTCGCCGGTACCGTCGGGCGAGTTATCGTCGACGACGAGGACGTTGAACTCCGGCCCGAGGCCGAGGACCTGGGCGATCAGCTCCTCGATGTTTTCGCGCTCGTTGTAGGTCGGGATGACGGCGGTGCACTTCATGACAAATACCCCAGCTGGCGGAGCCGTTCCTTGACCTTCTCTTCCTGCTCGGCGGTGTAGCCCGCCGTTTCGCCCTTGTGGGCGCCGTTGGTCTGCTCGTAGCTCACCGGTACGTTCGCGGGGCGTGATCCTTCAGAGAACGCCGGCGTGAGCACCTGGCCGTCCATGTGTGTGGGGACGGGCAGGCCGAGTAGGTGCAGCAGCGTCGGCGCAACGTCGATGATGCGCGGATTGTCGAGCGCGCGCCCCTCCGCGATGTCGGGGCCGGCAGCCAGGAAGATGCCGTTCATGCGGTGACCGCCGGAGCGCGTACGCAGGTTGGGCGCGACGATCTTGCGGCCGCCGGCGAGGATATCGAAGGCCCAGTACTCCATATCGCGCCAGTCGATGGTGATGTCAGGCGCTTCGTCCGCGTGCTTGCCGGAGAAGACCTCCTCCTTCAAGTGCACGCGGTCGACCATGTGCTCGTTCGTGTCGGGGTCCTTCATCTCGAGCAGCTTCTCGACGATCTCGGCGCGCAGCTCGTAGTACTCCGCGCCCGGATCGACGATCCCCTCCGGCTCGCGGCCGCGCACGTTGAGAAAGATCTGACCGATCTGGCCGCGGGCGTAGGCCCGCGTCCGCGCCCAGTCCACGTCCGCGTAGGACAGGAAGAACGAGGAGAAGATCTTGCTCTTCGTCTCGCGCGAGGCGCGTGTGAAGATCTTCTCGATCCCGAAGCGGCCGAGTGTGTTCATGACGTTGTCGGCGGTCAGGCCGAGATCGAAGGTCAGCTTCTTCAGGCGGCCGAGCGGGCTCTGGTTGAAGCGCATGTAGCCGATCCGGTGCAGCCAGTTGCTCAGGTGCACCATCTTCGTCTCGCGACCGAAACCGTGGTCGCTGACGACGAAGACGTTCGCGCCGGGGCCGGCCGATTCGATCAGCCGCGCGATCGCGGCGTCGCACTCCTCGTACACGCGCGGGATCAGCTCGCCGAACTTCGCGCCCTCTTCCTTCGTATAGTGCGGGTGGCCCGGGTCCATGAAGCGCCAGAAGTAGTGCTGCGCCAGGTCTGTCGAGCGGAAGACGAGCTGGTAGAGGTCCCAGTCGTTCTCGCGCAGGAGCTTGTGGTTCGCCTGCTCCTGCACGCGCATGACGGCGAGGATGCTATCGAGCGTCTCCTGCTCGCGGCCACGGTGGTACCACTCGTCCAGCTCGATGCGATAGCCCATCGCGTCCAGCTCGGCCTGGAGCTCCGGCGGGTAGGTGTAGGCGGCGCCGGGGGGCGTCATCATGTCGGTGACCATGACGCCGTTCACGGGGACGGGCGGATAGCTCATCGGCACGTTCACCGAGGCGACCTTGCGGTTGTGGCGCGAGAGGATGCGCGGCAGCGTCTCAGTCTTGATCGTCGCGCCGTTGGCCGGGACGGGGTTGTAGCCGCCCGGCTGCCGCGAGTAGAAATCGAAGACGCCGTGCTTGCCGGGGTTGCAGCCCGTCAGCAGCGAAGCGAACGCCGGCGGCGTGAACGGCGGGATCGTCGACTCGAGATCGCCGGAGGCGCCCTGGTCGAGGAAGCGCTGGAAGGTAGGCAGGCGGCCCTTGGCGCAGAGCGGCCTGATAACGTCGAGCGTGCCTCCGTCGAGGCCGACGAGCAGGACTCTACTGCCCACAAAACCTCCTACCGCGGGACGCGCTGCGTCCCGCTTGCGGCGGGGACTAGATACGGTGACCGCTTCCGGGCGGGGACGCCGCTAGGCGGTTCGGGGTCGGAAGACGGCTTACGCAGTTCGACCACCAGCTATGGTAAGATAATAATCCCGCTTCCAAATCTACTTGTCAAGCTGAGCGTTATGTGGTCTCATCAACCGAAATGAAGCTAGTGGGCCCGCCGTTACAGCGATAGGAATGTAGATTTGGAAGGCGACAAGGAGGTCGCTCTCGCGTAGACGGCCGTCAATGGGGCCTACGGGAGCAGAAGGATGACGATGACGACAGAGCTGGGCGCCGACGAGATCCGCGCCGCCATCGCTCGGGTGCCCCGCTGGCGCCACTCGATAGAAGTGGCGCCCGGCATCTCGACGCCAGGGGGCGCGACGAAGCGCGTCCTGCGCCGGCTAGGGCTACCGGCCGACCTAACGGGCAAGAGCGTACTGGACGTCGGCTGCTCCGACGGCTTCTTCGCTTTCGAATGCGAGAGGCGCGGCGCGAGCCGTGTGGTCGCGTTCGACGAGTGGAGCTCGCCGTATGTCGACCGGCCGGCCGGTTTCGACACGGTCCACAAGCTGCTCAACTCGAAGGTGGAGTTCTACCGGCTCGACCTGCAGACGCTGGACCCGGCGCAGCTCGGCCAGTTCGACGTCGTGCTGTGCCTGGGCGTGCTGTACCACCTCCGTCACCCACTGCTGGGTATGGAGCAGCTCTCCAAGCTGACCCAGGACATGCTGGTCCTGGAGACGGAGGTCACGGAGAGCGTGATTAACACGCCGGGCATGCGCTTCGTCGAGGGGCTCTACCACGGCCGCGACATCACGACATGGTGGGTGCCCAGCGTCTCCGGCGTGGTGCATATGGCGCGCGCGGCCGGCTTCCAGCGCGTCGAGACGGTGACGCTCTACGACACGCGCGCGGTCTTCCGCTGCTACAAGGACTCGGACATGGTGCGCCGCAGCATCTTGTCGTACCGGCCGGATGAGCTGGCAGCCGTCCTGCCCGCGGACCAAGCGCGCGCTGCCGAGCAACACGTGCGCAACCTCTCCTGGGACGATCTGTGGAGCCTGGAGCAGCAGCTCGTCTGGAACCGCTCGAACCAGATCGCGCAGCGCACACGGGCTGTTCCCATCGCCTACGGCGCGTACCGCCGCATCCTCGCCGGCTTCCTCGATGTCCTCCGCGCACTCAAGCTCCGCTACCGCTAGCGTCCAAACCCAGCAACGAACGCAGCGCTGGGCGCTGTACGCGCTTGCTGGGCTCGGCGGCGCTGCACTGCTGCTAACAGGACTGCTCGTCACGAGGCGCACGTCGTTGGCGCCGGACATCTACGTCCTTTCGTTCGCGTGCTGGCTGATCGGCAGCCTGCTGTCGGTGATCTGGGAGCGCAGGCGCGGCG
>JBIOYF010000229.1:0-7855 GCA_044870035.1 Dehalococcoidia bacterium | reverse complement strand
TGCGAAGCACCGTCGGACGGTTGACAGGCCGGCTGGGCAGCCTGTACCGTCTACGCGTCGGCCAGTTTCCCCGCAAAGCGACAGGACCCGGGACCATGCTCCGAGCCGTAGCCTTTCTCGTCGGGCTGGCGCTATTCGCGCTGGCGTTTGCGTCCTTTGACAAGGCCCCTCATCCGGCAGGCGCCGCCGGCTGCTGGCCGGGCAAGGGGCACGCCTCCGGCACGACGAACGAGACGATCCAGATCACCGCGCAAGGGCTGCGGCGGTACCGGCTGCACGTGCCGCCCTCGTACAATGGCGCCGACCGCGTGCCGCTCGTGCTGAGCTACCACGGACTCGGCTCCGACGCGACGGAGGAGGAGCTGTACAGCGGCCTCTCGGCGCTGTCCGATCTGGGCGGCGGCTTCATCGCGGTCTACCCGGAAGGTACGCCGAACCAGTTCGGCCAGCAGTTCTGGAGCCTGGCCGATTTCCCGCCGGACGATGTCCTGTTTACGAGCGAGCTGTTGGACTCGCTGGAGTCACAGCTCTGCATCGACACGAACTACGTGTTCTCGTCCGGCATCTCGAACGGCGCGATGATGTCGACGCGGCTGGCCTGCAGCCTGTCGTCGCGCATCGCGGCAGTGGCGCCGGTGGCGGGCGCGTACTATCCGCCGCTGCTGTCGAGCTACCCGAGCGAGTCGTGTCCAGACACGCGGCCGGTACCGATGATCTCCTTCCACGGCACCGCCGACACTGTGGTGCCGTACAACGGCGGCGCGGGTCTGGGCGGCGCGCAGTTCCGCCTGCCGCAGGACAACACCACGCCGGACGAGGACGTCGCGAACGACTGGGCGGTGCACAATGGCTGCGCGGGCGCCCGGACGGAGACGCAGATCGACACCGAGGTACGGCTGATCGAGTACGGGAGCTGCACGAACGATGCGATCGTCCAGCACTACGCCGTCGACGGCGGCGGCCACACCTGGCCCGGCTCGTTCGACGTGCCCAGCCTGGGCTACACGACGCACCAGATCAACGCGACGACGCTGATGTGGGCGTTCTTCCAGGCGCACCCGCTCGCGGTCACGCCCTCGGTCGACACCGACGGCGATACCATCCCGAACGAGACGGACCCGGACAACGACAACGACGGCTGTACGGACGCGCAGGAGGCCGGCCCCGATCCGATGGACGGCGGCCTGCGCAACGCGAAGAGCTTCTGGGACTACGCGGACATGCCGATCGTGGGCAATACGCCGCTGCGCGACCGCATGATACGCGTGGGAGACATCCTGGCCGTCGTGCTGCGTTACTTCACGGACGACGCGGGTGGCACGGCGCTGGTCAACCGCAACAGCGACCCGCTCTCGACGCCGCCGGCGACCGGCTACCACCCGGCTTTCGACCGGGGCGCTCAGACCGGCGCCCAGTACTGGGACCTGGCGCCGCCCAACGGAGAGATCCGCGTCGACGATATCCTGGCGGTCGTGCACCAGTACTTCCACGACTGCGCTTGATCTCGAGGGCCGAAGCTCGAAAGCTCGAGGTTCGACCGCGAAGTGAACCATGCCGGCGCAGAAGTTCTTGGCGATAGGGTTCGCGCTCGCCGCGGTCGCGACGCTGAGCGTTCTGATCTTGCAGGCAAACCACCGGACGCAGGCGACGGGCTTCGGCGACATTACCTGGACCGTTAGCGTTGACAACGACGACCCGCACCCGGGCGACGAGTTCACCATCACGTTCGACTCGTGCTGCTACTTCGGGTCGCCGCTGCTGGGCCGGAAGGTGAACGTCCAGCAGCCGGATCTTCCAGTCGTGGAGCAGATGAGCGTCGACAGCTATCACAGCGTCGAGGTGACGTTGCGCGCGCTGCGGCCAGGTGAGGCAACGATACGCGTCAGCGGGGCGTATGAGAAATGGGTCTGCCCCGCGCCGCCCACCCCAACGCCAACGCCCACGCCCCTACCTGTGCCGCCCATGTGCACGTCGGTACTGGATTACACCGGCGCATCGACGACGGTTACGGTATCCGGTGGCGAACCCACGGTGATGCCAACGCCGGAGCGGCTGCTGGGCGATGCGAATTGCGACCATCGCGTCGATAGCAGGGATGCGGCTCTGGTGCTGCAGCACAGCGCCGGGCTGATTGGCTTCAAGGGCTGCCTCTGGCTGAGCAAGATGAATCTCGATTGCAGGCTCGATGCCATCGACGCGCTGATCATCCTGCAGATCGACGCGGGACTGATCCCCCAGCCTCCGTTCGACCCGGTGGCCTGCCCGGCGCATCTCCGCGACTAAGGCGGTCGCTGCGCTGAACGCCTATCCTCGCTTAGCAAGGGCTAATTTCTCCACAAAAGATGATTTAAAGTCCATATTTCTTGACTAAGGGCGCTATCCTGGCTATCCTGAAGCTGATGGAAAGCACGAAAGAGCAGGTGCTCCACCTCCTCCAGAAGCGCGGCAGCGCTAAGGTGGCCGATTTGGCCGGCTCGCTGGGCGTGGGCCAGGCCTCCGTCCGGCGGCACCTGGACCACCTGCGAGTGGAGGGGCTGGCCGACGTGCGCATCGAGCGGCACGGCGTGGGCCGGCCGGCGTTCGTCTTCTACCCGACCGAGGAGGCCGAGGAGCGCGTGCCGGCGGGCTACTCGCGGCTGCTGACGCGCGTGTACAAGGAGCTCACCTCGCTGGGCGAGGACGACGTGCGCGGTAGTGACGGCGCGGCGGTGCTAAGCACCGTGTTCGAAGGCGTGGCGCACCAGGTCGCGCGCGAGCACGAGATCGATGTCGCGTCGGACAAGCTCGAGACACGGGTCGACAGGACAGCGGACGTGCTGCGCGGCGAGGGCATCGTCGATAGCTGGTCGAAGTCGGACGAAGGGTACACGCTGACGAACAGCGCGTGCCCGTATCGACACGCGGCGCTGGCGACGCACGGGCCGTGCGAGTTGGACCGCCGGACGATCGAGCTGCTGGTATCGGCGCCGGTACGCCAGGTAAGCCGCATCGTCGACGGTGCGCCGGCCTGCGAGTACGTTATCGCAGCGACAGCGGACCGGGCGACAGAACAGCCGTCGGGCTAGCCCCTCGGCTGAACAGTAGAACACAGGAGCAGACATGACCAAGAAGAACGGAACGGGCAAGGAGCCCATCTTCATCGTCGAAGGCCTGCACGCGAGCGTGGAGGGCAAGGAGATCCTGCGCGGCGTCGACCTGACGATCAGGCGAGGCGAAGTGCACGCGCTGATGGGGCCGAACGGCTCGGGCAAGAGCACGCTGGCGAACACGATCATGGGCCACCCGAACTACAAGGTCACGAAGGGGCGCATCCTCTTCGAGGGCGAGGACATCGCCTCGATGAAGGTGGATGAGCGGGCGCGACGAGGGCTGTTCCTGGCGTTCCAGTACCCGATCGCTATCCCGGGCGTCGTGTACGGCAACTTTCTGCGTAACTCGCTCAAGGCGCGTCGCCAGGCGGACGTGCCGGTGCGCGAGTTCCGCAAGCTGCTGGACGAGACGCTGGACTTGCTAAAGATGGACCATGAGTTCGTCCGGCGCTACGTGAACGACGGCTTCTCCGGCGGTGAGAAGAAGCGCGCCGAGGTGCTCCAGATGGCGCTGCTGCGCCCCGAGCTGGCCGTGCTGGACGAGACTGACTCGGGCCTGGACATCGACGCCCTGCGGACCGTGGCGGAAGGGATCAACGCGCTGCGCGGGCCGGAGCTGGGCATGCTGCTGATCACGCACTACCAGCGGCTGCTGAACTACGTCCGGCCGGACATCGTGCACGTGCTCTACCAGGGCCGCATCATCAAGACCGGCGGGCCGGAGCTGGCCCAGGAGCTGGAGCGCGACGGCTACGACAAGATCATCAACGAGTTTGCGCCCGCGGCGGTAGGCGCCGAGGGAGGAGAGTAACGATGGCGACAAGGGTTAAGGACATCGTCAGCGAACGCGGAGGGTACAAGTTCGGTTGGAGCGACCCCGAGTTCAAGCCGATCAACGTCACGAAGAAGGGCCTGAACGCAGCGGTCGTTGCGGAGATCTCCGCGATGAAGGGCGAGCCGCAGTGGATGCGCGACTTCCGCCTGAAGGCGTATCGACACTGGGAAGAGCGGCCGATGCCGGCCGGCTTCTGGGGCGGCAACATCCAGAACTACGAGCTCGACTTCAACGACATCTTCTACTACGTGAAGCCGGTGGCGGAGCAAGGCCGAACGTGGGAGGAAGTGCCCGCCGAGATCAAACGCACGTTCGATAAGCTGGGCATCCCGGAGGCGGAGCGCAAGTTCCTCTCGGGCGTGGAGGCGCAGTACGACTCGGAGGTCGTCTACCACAAGGTGCGCGAGGACCTCTCGAAGCTGGGCGTGATCTTCACAGACACGGACAGTGCGCTGCGCGACCATCCGGACCTCTTCCGCGAATACTTCGGCACGATCATCCCGCCCAACGACAACAAGTTCGCCTCGCTGAACAGCGCGGTCTGGTCGGGCGGAAGCTTCATCTACGTCCCGAAGGGCGTGAAGGTGCCGATGCCGCTCCAGGCCTACTTCCGCATCAACACAGAGAACATGGGCCAGTTCGAGCGGACGCTGATCATCGCGGACGAAGGCTCGGATGTGCACTACGTCGAGGGCTGTACCGCGCCGACGTACTCGAGCGACTCGCTGCACAGCGCGGTCGTCGAGATCATCGTGAAGAAGGGCGCGCACGTGCGCTACACGACGATCCAGAACTGGTCGGACAACGTGTTCAACCTGGTGACGAAGCGGATGGCGGTTTACGGCGAGGGCGTCGGCGAGTGGATCGACGGCAACCTCGGTTCGAAGCTGACGATGAAGTACCCGAGCTGTTACCTGCTGGAGCCGGGCGCGCACGGCGAGATCCTCTCGCTGGCGATGGCGGGCGCGGGACAGCACCAGGACGCCGGCGGCAAGGTGATCCACGGCGCGCCGCACACGACATCGGTGATCAACTCGAAGTCGATCAGCCTGGGCGGCGGGCGCACCAGCTACCGCGGGCACCTGAAGGTGTACCCGGGCGCCAAGGGCGTGAAGAGCACCGTGCGCTGCGACGCGCTGATCCTGGACGAGAACTCGCGGTCGGACACCTACCCGCTGATGGAGATCGACGAGCAGGAGGTGACGATCGGGCACGAGGCGTCGGTCAGCAAGCTGGGCGAGGAGCAGCTCTTCTACCTGCAGTCGCGCGGCATCGACGAGGCGGAGGCGGCGAAGATGATCGTGAACGGCTTCGTCGAGCCGATCGTCAAGGAGCTGCCGATGGAGTACGCGGTGGAGCTGAACCGGCTGATCGAGCTGCAGATGGAAGGTGCGGTCGGGTAGAGCTAAGACCAAAGTGGACCTGGCGGACGGCACCTCAAGAGACCGGGCTTGAGTCAGGCAGATGAGTAGATCGGCAATCGAGCAATTGGGGTTCATGATGGATAGCGCCTTTGCGGGCGATCCAAAGAGGCCTGACCAGAGCTGGCATGCCGTCCTCGTCAACCTGAAGTCGGTAAGGCCGGAGGACTGGGACTGGATCCCGCCAGGCGGCCGGCGGACGATCCGGAGGCTCCTCCTTGAACTCGGAAGTTGCAAGTACGTGTGTGACAATCAGGCATTTGGAGATGGCTCCATTAGCTGGGACGTGCCGGGCTCGATCCCGGCGGTGAACATCACAAGCCGTGACGAAATCGTAACGTGGCTTGCCGAAGGTCACCGTCGCCTCCGTGATAGCGTGGCCGCGCTAGAGGACGACGCTGAACTACTCCTGCCGCGGCCCAGTTACTGGGGTGAGGAGCGCCCCATTCGCTGGCAGGTAAACACGATGATCCAGCACGACCTGTACCACGCGGGCGAGATCAACCACATACGAGCGCTGCATCAAGAGAACGACGACGAAGAGTGACCCGCGCAGGCATCGAACAGCTCCTGTATCTGATGGATGAGGCGTTCCGGGACAATCCGTGGGCCTCGATGTTGAACAATTTGAAGAACGTGCACGAAGATGACTGGGAATGGCTGCCGCCGGACGGCGTGCGGACGATCCTGCACATCGTTCAGCACGTCGGGCACGCAAAGCTGATGTACGAAAACCATGCGTTTGGCAACCGGACGATGACCTGGGAACACCTGACCAAAGTGCCTGCCGAGTCGACGCCGAACGTGATGATCGAATGGCTGCGTGAAGGGCACGAGAAGCTGCAGGCGAGCGTCGCGGCGCTCGCCGACGACGAGGAGTTGAAGCAGAACCGGATGGCGCCCTGGGGTAGGGAAGCAAACACGCGCTGGATCGTGAACAACATGGTGCAGCACGACCTGTATCACGCAGGTGAGATCAACTACATCCGGGCGCTGCATCAGCGGAATGACGGGTAGGCAATGACAACACAGACGGAACAACTGACAATCTCGCGCGAGGCGGTTGAACGCCTATCGGCGCGTCACAACGAGCCGGAGTGGCTGCTCAAACAGCGGCTGGAAGCGTGGCGCTTGTTCGAAGAAGCGCCGATGCCCGACCCGCTGTCGGAAGAGTGGAAGCGCTTCGACACTGAGCGGCTGACGCTCGAAGGGCTGCTGCCGTTCGCGGCGGCGCACGACGCGATCGAAAGCGCGGCCGGACTGCCAGCGGAGCTGCGCTCGCTCTGGGACGAACGCGAGGAGCTGGCAGGACGGATGGTCCAGCTCGATTCGGACGTGGTGTACCGCGAGATCGACAAGTCGCTGGCGCAGCGCGGCGTGCTGGTGAGCGACCTGCATACCGCAGCGCGCGAGCACGAAGCGATCGTGCGCGAGCACCTGCTGTCCGTAGTGACGGCCGCGGAGTGGAAGTACCTGTCGCTGCACGGCGCGCTCTGGAGCGGCGGCTGTCTTGTGTACGTACCGGCGGGCGTCGAGATCGAGCTGCCCGTCGAGTATGCGACCGGCGTGAGCACGCCGAATATCGCATCGTTCCCGCACCTGCTGATCGTGGCGGAGGAGAACAGCAGCGTGACCGTCATCCAAGAAGGCGCGTCTCCGGCGTTCGACGCGCTGAACGTTGTCGCCGGCGCCGTCGAAGTGATCGCGGGCGAGGGAGCGCGAGTACGCTTCGTCGATGTGCAGCGTTGGGGTCGCAGTACGCAGAACTTCACGATGGCGCGCGCGCGGCTAGGCAAAGACGCTTCGTTCGAGGTGATCCTGCTCGGGCTGGGCAGTGCGCTGACGAAGTCGCGGCTGGACGTCGTGCTGGCGGGAGACGGCTCAGGGGCGAAGCTGCTCGGGCTCTTCCTGGGCGACAGCGACCAGAGCTTCTACTACGACACGCTGCAGGACCACATCGCGCCGAAGACGGAGAGCGACCTGCTGTTCAAGGCCGCGCTGACGGACCACGCAGCGATCACGTGGAACGGCGTGGTCGACGTACGCAAGACGGCGAGCCAGGCTGCGGCGAACCAGACGAGCCGCAACCTGCTGCTGAGCGACACGGCAAGCGCTTCGCCGACGCCGATTCTGGAGATATCGGCGCACGACGTGTCGAAGTGCAGCCACGGCGCGACCGTCGGCCCCGTCGACCGCGAGCAGCTCTTCTACCTGCAATCGCGCGGCATTCCGGAGGAGGAGGCCGAGCGGATGCTGGTCGATGGCTTCTTCGCCGAGGTGCTGGAGCGCGTGCCGTCGGAGCGGCTGCGGACGAGAGTGGAGAGAGTGTTGCGGGAGAAGCTCGGGAGATAGGGTCAGGGGCCAAGGGTCAGGGCCGCCCCACCCTACAGGAGAAGGATGCAGGAATGGGAGAGTTCGTGACGGTCGCGAAGACGGGAGATATCCCGACCGGTGAGGTGAAGGTGTTCTCGGCGAACGGTAAGGAGCTGGCAGTGTGCAACGTCGACGGG
>JBIOYF010000228.1:0-3279 GCA_044870035.1 Dehalococcoidia bacterium | reverse complement strand
TAGCCGATATCGGCCGCCCCGGCGACTTGACGAACAGATGCACTTGCCGGGCTCGTGGTATCATCGCATCGAAGTGTGGGCCCGCCAGGATTCGAACCTGGGACCAATCGGTTATGAGCCGACCGCTCTAACCTCTGAGCTACGGGCCCTCGCTTCGATGCGATGATACCACGAGCCCGGCAAGTGCATCTGTCCGTCAAGTCGCCGGGGCGGCTGATATCGGCTAGACTCTCCTCCGTGCCCGCCACGCTGGCGATCGACGTGGACTTCATGCGTAAGCTCGGCCTGAAGCCCGAGCAGCTGCTCGGGCTGGTGCGCGCGCCCGAAGCGTGGATGGCAGCTCTCGCTGCGACGCACAGCGACGTGGCAGCGTGGCCGTCCGCGGCCACGGCGGGTAGGGCGGACACCATCCTCGTGTGGCTGGAGCCGAAGGATGGCTTGCGCAAGGTCTTCGACGCGCTCGAAGCGAAGATCCCGCCCGACGGCGCGATCTGGGCGGTCATCCCCAAGAAGGCCGCGCTCGCGAAAGGCGAAGTCGCGGTCGACTGGCACAAGATGCAGGCCGCCGGGCTGGCGTCCGGGCGCCTCGTCGACAACAAGGAGCTGCGCTTCGATGACCGCTATTACGGCACCCGCTTCGTGGTACGGAAGGACCAGCGGTAGCGTGGACGCCAAGCGGGTCGCGGCGTACCTCCAGCACGCCATGCCCGACGCCCGCGAGATCGAGGTGTCGCAGCTCTGGCGCATCCCCGGCGGCGCCTCGCGCGAGACCTGGTCGTGCGACGCGACCTGGCGCGAGGGCAAAGCGCGCGCCGGCCGAGGCCTCATCCTGCGCCGCGACCCCGAGGCGAGCCTGCTCGAGACCGAGCGCTACGTGGAGTTCCGCGTCTACCAGGCGCTCCAGGGTACCGGCGTGCCGGTGCCCGAGGTCTTCTGGCTGGAGAGCGACCCGCAGTGGCTCGACCGGCCCTTCTTCGTGATGGGCCGCCTCCCCGGCGAGGCGTCGCCGCAGCGACTCCTGGCGACGGCCTTCGGCGGCCACGCCGAGGAGATCGCGCAGCAGAAGATCGACATCCTCGCGCGCATCCACAACCTCGATTGGCGCGCCCTCGGCCTCGACTTCCTCGGCGTGCCGGAGAGCGCGCCAGCGTGCGCCACGCGCGAGATCGACCGCTGGGAGTCGATCATGCGCGCCCAGGCGCTCGAGCCGCAGCCGGCGCTCGAGCTGGGCATCGCGTGGCTGCGCGCACACCAGCCCGTCGCCCAGCAGATCGCCCTCGTCCACGCCGACTACCGCACGGGCAACTTCCTGGTCGACCAGGGGCGTATCACCGGCGTGCTCGATTGGGAGATGGTGCACCTGGGCGACCCGCTCGAGGACCTCGCCTGGGTCTGTCTGCGCTCCTGGCGCTGGGCGGGCGACGCGCGCATGGGCGGTCTCTTCGCCCGCGACGATCTCTACCGCCGCTACGCCGAAGCGAGCGGCCTGACCGTCGATCAGGAGGCGGTGCGATTCTGGGAGGTGCTCGGCAACCTGAAGCTGGCCGTCATCTTCCTAACCGGCGCGCGTTCGTTCGTCGAGGGGCGCAGCAAGGACGCCATCCACGCCTTCACCGCGCACCTGAACCCGGAGATCGAAGCGGAGATCCTGCGGTTGAGCGTGTAGGGGCGACCCTGTGTGGTCGCCCGAGATGTAGGGGCAGCCCTCGGGCCGCCCAGGGGAGGGGAACGCCATGCGACCGAACTCGGAAGAAGTCCTGCGCGGCGTCCAGGCCTCGCTGCTGGCGAACGTCCTGCCGGAGGTACAGACGGAATACACGCGGACGCAGGTAATGATCATCTACGCGCTGCTCGGCATCGTCGCGAACGGCTGGGACGGCGCCTGGGAGCGCGTCCTCGCGGACAACGGCAGGCTGCGCGAGCTGGCCGCCCGCGCAGCCAGTGCACTAAGCAGGGAGGACGTGCTCGCGGGCGAGCTGCACTCGCTCGCGAGCTCCGGTCTGCCGCTCGGCCTCAAGGCCGCCGCCGAGCTAAACGTGGGCCTCGCCTCGTCGCTCGCGCGCGTGGCCGCGAGCGACGCGCCGGAGCTGGCCTCGATCCGCGCTGAGGTGATCGACTGGCTGCGGGCCGATGCAGAGTCGCGCTCGTACGCGCTCATGGGCCCCCGGGCCGACGGATAGTCAATGGCCCCGGGGTGCGCCCTCACTAGGGAAGCTGCGGCGTCGGCGGGTTCGAAAGCTCGCGCAACTCGTCTGAACATCGCTGCGTGAACGCAGTCAAGACGGCCCTCACTAATTCCGGGTTGAACTCGGGCAGGGCCGGTGTTGGGGGAGGGGTGGGCCGCAGGCCCGACCGTTGGGCCTCGGCAATCGTCTGCTCGACTTCAACCAGGTAGCGGATTTGCGTTAGGTACCAAGCATGGAAGGTTTCTAGTTCTGGCGGTGGGACGATCTTGTCAGCTTCTTGGAGCAGCTCAGTTAGAAGAACCTTGAAATGCTGTACTACTAACCGAAGGGCCTCGTCGGTGTCTTTTGCGGTAGCCTCTATGTCCGCAAGTAATGGGTCTTGATTGCGGATGTCTTCCGCGATTGTCTGCAATGGGACGCAAAGTTCGCCAGCGTAATTGCTGAGAGCCTCATTGACGGGAGTCATTGCGATGGCGGTCAGATCGGCGTCGAGAGTGGCGCCTTCGCTGTTCGATTGCCGTTCACCTCCGCCGCGGCATGCGAACAGAATCGATGCCATCAGCAGTGAGCCCAGTAAGGCCGTCCGTCTGAGGGTCACGCATGATGCCCAACGGCTGGTATTCATAGTTTGCTAGCGCAGATCGATATCGATCCTGCCTTCGCCGAAAAACCCGGGCTCGTAGATGAGCCTGTCCGGCCGCGCATCGACCGGCAGCTCGAACGCGATGTTGCCCCGTATCGTCTCGCCCGGCCGCAGCGCACCGACGTCCAGGGCGCGGTCGGCGCCGACGAAGGTCGCGTCGTACGAGAAGTCGTCGGCGTCGCGCAGGCTGAAGTCGAACGAGCTGTAGTCTTTCGTTTCGTCTGAAACGTTCTTCAGCGAAACATCGAGCAGCACCCAGCGCTGGCCCGCTTCCGGCTGGTTGAAATCATCCGATGATTCGTACGGGTTCGTGACGCCGTTGACGGTCAGCGCGAAATCGCCTGCGGTCACGGCCCGGCCGACGACGCCCGGCGGTGGCGGCGTCGCCGTTGCATCCGAGCCGCCGCCAAAGAAATCGCTGCTCAATGAGAAATCGCCCCCGAACTGGTC
>JBIOYF010000227.1:0-4635 GCA_044870035.1 Dehalococcoidia bacterium | reverse complement strand
TCGCCGCTCTGGGTGGCGACGCGCGCGGTCATGCGCTTGTGGTGGCGTTCGCCGTCGGTGAAGTCGGAGTCGAGGTCGACCTTGATGATGCGATCGAAGCCTTCCCCGCGGATCACCACGCCGTTCTGGGCGCGCGGGCCGTTCTCCTCGCGCGTGATCTCGCTGACCATGATGCCTAGGTCTGGCCCGAAGGTGCAGGTAAGCCAGCGGTACGAGTGGATCGCCTGCCAGTAGCGCGGCCCCCAGGAGTGGTCGCGCAGACCGGTGCCGTCGATCTCGAGCGGCTCGCCGTCGACGGTAATCGTGCCGCGCGTGCGCATGTGCTGTTCGTAGTGGGCGCGGGCGAAGGAACGCTCCTCGCTGTCGGCGTCGGGCTGGCTGCCTGCGCTGCCGTAGACGGGCCCGACGGCTTCGTGCGTGATGTCGACGGTGACGCGCTTCTTGGGGTTGTTGCGAAACGCGTCGCTCGGGTCGGCCATCTGGGACGGGTTGGTGAGAAAGACCGCGCCGCCCTCGAATGTCGTGCGGTGTTTTAGGAGCGGCTCCTGGATCTCGAAGCGCATGCCGCCGGCGTCCATCGAGTCGTTGGTCGAGATCTGCGGTCGGAGGTAATTGAAGAGCACCTCGCCGGTGGGGAGGTACAGCGTGAGCGTGACTTCGGCGTAACCCTCGTTGGCGCGGTTGCCGATGCGCACGAAGCCGCCCTGCTTGCGCTGGTGGTCGAAGAAGTTGAAGTACATGCTCTCGTTGAAGTTCGACTCCGGGCCGAGTGGGTGGGTGTAGTCGTCCTGGGCCTGGACATCGCCGTAGACCGCTACCATGGCGCCTCCTAATCAAGTCCTCAGTGGCTTGGCAACGGGCATTATAGCACCGGGCCGGCGCCTTGGTTGCCGTTGGCGGAACCAGTTGTGATACTGAACGCGATTCATGTCCACGGCGACGGACGGCCTACGGCGATCCTGGGCGAACCCACGGCGGTGCCCAACGACACCGTCGGCGGCAGCGACACCCTGCTGAATATCGGCCGGCTTCGGTGCGTTTACGCTACCGGGGCCAGCCGAGCGACCGAGTGAACGGTAGGACAAGGAGAAGAGCATGGCAAGAATGAGCGGACGCCTGTTGGCGCTTTTGATACTTGTGGTCGGTGGCGCGCTGCTGATACCGGCGGCCACCGCGTTCGCCCACGCCGGGTACGATCACTCGACGCCGAATCCGGACGAGGTGGTCACGACGCCGCCGACGCAGGTGGATGTCTTCTTCAAGGAAGAGCTGGTGCGCGCAGCCGGACAGTACTTCGTGCACGTCGAAAGCGACTCCGGCGCCGCGGTGAGCGACGGCGACGGCGCCGTGGACGACAACGACCGGACGCACATTACCGCGACGATCCCGACAACGCTTGCGGACGGACGCTACATCGTCCGCTGGAAGACAGCGTCGGATGAGGACGGAGACGAGGCCGAAGGCGCGTTTTGCTTCTACGTGAATGTGCAGCCGACCACGCAGCAGTCGACTGAGTGTGCCGAGCTGTCGGCGACGCCGACGGCGGAGGCGACGAAGCCGGCGGGCACCGGAACGCCTGCAGCAACGGTTCAGCCGACCGCCGAGGCGTCGCCGACGGTAGCACCTTCCACGGATGATGGAGACAACGGCTCGAATACGGGGGCGATCATTGGGGGAGTCATCGGCGGGATCGCGGTAGCCATCGTTGTCGTCGTCGGCGTGGCGTGGTATATGCGCCGCTCGCGGGCCTAGTAGATGCACCGAGTGCCGAAAAGGTCGCTCGCCGGCCTCGTTGCGGTTGTCGTAGCGATCACGTTCGGCCTCGGGCAGCCGGGCACAGCAGGCGCGCACGCCGTCCTAGAGCGAACCAACCCGACTCAGAGCCAGCAGCTGGACAAGGCGCCTGCGCTGATCGAGTCGTGGTATAGCGAGCCGCTCGAGCGAAAGCTCACGGAGCTCACCCTCTACGACTCGTCGGGCGCGACGGTCACAACGGGGCCGACTCAGTTCACGGACAGCGATCCGCTCTACGCGGCGGTCGCGCCGCCCGCCACACTCGCCCCAGGCGTCTACACCGTCGGATATCAGAACGTCTCGAAGGTAGACGGACACGCCTGGGCGGGCCAGTTCAGCTTCATCGTTCTGAACGCCGATGGCAGCGTGCCCACCGGCGGCGAGATCGCGCTTCCGGGCGCCGCCAAGCAGGGCTACTTGCCCGGCCTCGGCGACAATACGCTCCGCTGGTTTGCCATGCTGGCTGCCGTGACGATCGTCGGCGCAGCGGCGTTTTACCTGCTCGTCGCGCGGCCTTCGGCGGCGTTCTTAGGCCAGCAAGAGATCGAGCGCGTCGAAGACTCGTCGATGGCTCTCGCGGCGGACCTGATCATCATCGCCGTGCCGGTGCTCGTCCTGTCGGTGATCGGACAGGCATTCCTCCTGGCCGACAGGCTGGGCGGGCCGGACCAGCTGCGCGATATCTTCCTCAATACGCGCACGGGTCAGTTATGGATCGCCCGCCTTGGTGTGGCGATCGCGATCGTACTGCTGTTTCTGCCGGCGCTGCTCAGCGAACGCTACCGGAAGGGCGACCGGACGTTGCTCGTCGTCGCCGTGGCGCTCGTCGGGGGCGCCGGTCTGCTGATGACGTACTCGCTGAACAGCCACGCGAGCACGGGCGCCGGCCAGTTCTGGAGTGTGTCGTCGGACTTCGTGCACCTTCTGGCGACGGCGTGCTGGCTGGGCGCGCTGATCCAGCTGCCGCTGCTGTTCTGGTGGACGAAGAGCAAGCTGGACGACGAGAAGCGCCTGCTCTACCTGGCGAACGCGCTCGACCGCTTCGCGTGGCTGGCGGTGATCAGCGTGACGCTGCTGATCGGAACGGGCGTGTTCAACGGCTTCGTCCAGTTGCCGAACAAGGAAGCGCTCTGGGAGACGACGTACGGCCGGGTGCTGATCGCCAAGCTGGCGTTGATCCTGCCGCTGCTGGGCGTCGCCGGCCTGAACGCCGTCTTCATCGCACCGAGGCTCTCGGACGCGATCGACGCGCTGCACGACGAGAACGCGGACGAGCGCGCGACAGAGCCGAGCCGCCCGCGGCTTGAGCGGCAGTTGCGTCTGCTGCAAGCGGTACTTCCGCGCACGACGGCGCTGGAGCTGACCCTCGGTGCGGCTGTGTTGATCACAGTGGCGGTGCTGACGCAAACGACGACCGCCCAGGGGCAGATCCGGGAGGCAGCGGGCAAGCCGAGCGGCCAGTTCGACACCGTGGCGGCCGCCGCGGACCTCGATACGACGCTGCATATCGAACCGTTCGGCATCGGCCTGAGCACGTTTCAGGTGACGCTGCAGCCGAAGGCCGGTGCGCAGTTGGGGGACGTGCTGGGCATCCGGCTGCGCGCCTTCTACGACGACCCGAGCGCCCCGCTCACAGCCGGAGCGGGCGGCACCGATCAGGACCTCTCGGCGACGAGCCAAGGCGGCGTCTGGAGCGCGGAATCGGCCCTGTTGACGCGGCCGGGCGACTGGCGGATCGAGGCGCGCATCCTGCGTCGCGGCGTGGATGACGTGACCGTGCGGTACAGCGTGCCGCAGGTCGGCGGCGTGCTGGCGCGGTCAGGTCAGCCGGGTGGACTATTCGATCTGCCGTTCACGTTTGTCGCCTGGAACATCGTCGCCGGTGGGGCGATGCTGGCGTTCGGTATCGGGGTCTATCTGATCTACCGGAACCGGCCGCCCACCTGGGAGCGCTCGACGAGCTGGTCCGTCGCGGCTTCGGCGGCTGTCGCGGTGCTGGCGGGAGCGACGCTGCTGTTCGGTGTGCAGGCGGATGCCAAAGACGGGCCTCCTAAGATACCGCCGACGGCGGAGTCGATCGCGGCCGGCCAGCGGACGTTCGAGGCGAACTGTGTCGTCTGCCACGGCGCCGATGGACGAGGAAACGGCGGTCGAGCGGCCGACCTGACCCAGCACGTCCCGTACCACAACGACACGACCCTGTTCATCTGGATTACCGAGGGGATCCCGATCGACAGCGCGGACAAGCGGATGCCGTCGTTCGAAGACAAGCTCACGGTTCATGAGCGAGGGGACTTGCTCAACTTCCTGCGCAGCACCTTCGGGTCGGGCGACTTTACGCCGGTACTGCCTTCCGATCTGACGCCGACGCCGGGGCCGGCGGCGGCAGCGGCAAGGTAGCCTATACAACTTTCTGCTCTCTACAACGAGCACTAGCCCTAAATTGGCTATTGACGAAACTGTGTGGCACCGGGATGCTTGGAGGCAGCAGGCAAGAGTCGGAAGCGGGTCGACGCTTACCGGCGGAGGTGGGTTGTGTCGGCCGCTGTTGTTGCTCCGCCAAGAACCACTTCTTTCGGCGTGCTCGGCATCGCGCGCCTGCCGCGCACGGTTGCCGGCGAGCACGCTGCCCCACTCATGGTCGAGCTGCTGGTCGACCGGTGCACGAGGACGATTATCGCCGTCGCGGCCACGATTCAGCTGCCCGGCTATCGGGCCCTGCTCCATCAGCTTGTCGGTATCAAGCTCCATCACGTCGAGGCGGCTGGCCGAACGCTCTTCGCTAGCTATCGCGGGCCCTTGGCGCGTCCAACGCTCGCCGCACTGGCGAACGCCTGCGCG
>JBIOYF010000226.1:0-7005 GCA_044870035.1 Dehalococcoidia bacterium | reverse complement strand
GTGCAGGTGCTGCTGGAGGAGCGCATGGGCTGCGGCACGGGCATCTGCTATGGCTGCGCCGTCGAGACGCGTAAGGGAATGCGCCTTGTCTGCAAGGACGGCCCCAAGTTCGACCTGAGAGATGTCTTCTAGCCCCTTCCTCCTCCAGATGGCCGGTGTGCCGGGGTCCGGCAAGAGCGCGCTGGGACGGCTGATCGCGAAACGCAGCGACGCCGTCGTGCTCGATAAGGACGTGCTGAAGACCGCGGCGCTGGACGCGGGCGCGGACGAGTCGCTGGCCGGGCCGCTCGCGTACGAGGCGATCTTCGCGCTCGCGGCGCATCTGCTCGGCCAGGGGCTCAGCGTTGTGCTGGACAGCCCATCCTTCTGGGAGTCGATCCCGGCGAAGGGCGGGGCGATCGCCGCCGAGCGGATGGTGCCTTACTACTTCATCGAGTGTTACTGCTCGGACCGGGACGAGCTGGCGCGCCGGCTGCGCGAACGGCCGCGGCTGCGCAGCAACCCGGGCGAAGAAGCACTCGAGCTGGGCGCAGAGACGGTCGCGCCGCCCGGCGCCTACCTGCGTATCGACACGACGCAGCCGATCGAGCGCTGCCTGGCCGTCGCGCTGGAGTACCTGGGCTGTCCATCAGATTGAAGGCCTGTCATGATGGTGCATGGGGTGTCATGCTGATCGAAGCGAAGCATCTTTCAGAACTGATGCGTGGGACGTTGATTGCTCTGAAATACTCTTCGCTGCGCTCAGGGTGACACGATGACCGATCCCATCCCAAACCACATCTACACCGGCGACTGCCTGGCCACCATGCGATCCTGGCCGGACGCCTGCGTCGACCACTGTATCGCCGACCCGCCTTTCGGCATCGCGTCGGGACGCGGCCGGCGCAACAAGCGCGGTCTCAGCTGGGCGTTTTCGTCGCACGTGACCATGCAGGAGGCGTGGGACCAGTTCAGCGAGGACGAGTACTTCCGGTTCAGCGTGGACTGGCTACGCGAGGTCTGCCGCGTCGTCAAGCCGAACGGCAACATCCTGGTCTTCGGTACGTTCCACAACATCTACCTGCTCGGCTTCCTGCTCGGCCACGTGCTCGACCGGCGCATCCTCAACTCGATCGTCTGGTTCAAGCCGAACGCGCAGCCGAACATTACGGCGCGGACGCTCACCGAGAGCACGGAGCAGATCGTCTGGGCCGTCAACGAAACGCCGGCTAAGGCGAAGGGCTGGACGTTCAACTACTGGGATGCGAAGGCGATGAACAACGGCCGCCAGATGCGCAACGTGTGGGAGTTTCCCGTCACTGCGAAGAGCGAGCGCGTGAACGGCGCGCACCCGTCACAGAAGCCGCTGGCGCTCGTCGAACGGGCGGTGGCGCTCTGCTCGCAGCCGGACGAGCTGCTGCTCGATCCGTTCGGCGGTGCGGGGACGCTGGCCGTCGCGGCCCAGCGACAGGGCCGTCGTTGGGTGCTCACCGAGTCGGTGCAGGAGTACGCTGAGCTGGCGCGGAAGCGCGTCGAGCTTGAGAGCGCGAGTAGCTAGACCAGCTCTCGTGCGCCGTCCAGGCTGAGCGCCTGACGCACGGCCGGCAGCAGCAGCTCCTCGACGTCCTTCTTGTCGATCAGGACGATGTCCAGCTCCGCGGCTCGGCGGCGGACGTACGTGTAGCGCGCCTCGCCGGTCTGCATGATGATCGGCAGCTCCCCGCCGCGGTGCTCTCGCGTCGCGTGGATCACGTCCCAGCCGGTGTGCACGGGCATGTCCATGTCCGTAATAACGAGCCGGAGCGGCTGCGATGCGTCGCGCACGACCTCGATGGCCTGCCGGCCGTTCTCGACCGGGATGCAGGTAAGATCGAGGGGCTGAAGAAGCGCAAGCAACTTGGCGCGGAAGTCAGCATAGTCCTCGGCGACGAGGACTGCGGGGGCTTCGCTCACTTGGGCCCCAGCTCCGCCAGGTGGTCCTTCAGGTCGATGTACTGGTCGGCCGCGCTGCGCAGCTCCGCGGCCGTGCTGTCGCCGAACGCAACGACCTCGACGCGGATGCCCTTGCTGCACACGAGCTCGACGAGCCGGCGAAAGTCGCCGTCCCCGGACACGAGCACCACGACATCGAGGCGATCGCAGATCGTCAGGATGTCGATCGCCAGCTCGACATCGAAGTTGGCCTTGATCGTGCCGTCGGCGTAGCGTTTGAGCGGCTTCGTGATCATCGCGTAGCCGTGCCCCATGAACGGCTGCACGAATTTCTGCGAGGAGATCGGCTCTGTCAGATCGTCACTCACGGGCGAGTAGGCACTCGCGCGGACGAGGTCGCGGCCGCGCACGAGGAAGCTCAGCATCTTCGCGTAGTCGACCTTACGGCGCAGACGCTCGGCGGCGTACACGATGTTCGGCACGTCCACGAAGACGCCGACGCGCTGTCGATCGCCGCTGTATGAACCCATTGTGGAAAGCCGGCTCTCGATGGCCGACAGTGAGCCCTGCACACCTTTTAGCGCGGTCAGCTGGCGGTCCATCAGCTGTTCAATGACCTGCTCCTGCCGGGCCAGCAGCGCTTCGACTGTGTCCGGCGGTGCCTTGGCGTTCGTTTTCGGCGCCGGCGTTTCAAGCAAAGCCGGCGTCGCTTCCGCCGTAAGGCCATCTTCGCGAGCAGCCGCCGGCCTTCTACCGGCCCCGCCACGACGGCCACGCCGGGAGCGGCTGGGCGGCTTCGCGGGCGCGCTTGGAGGCGGCTGACTTGCCGAGCTTGTCGCGGCGGCGGCGGCCGCCTTCTTCGTCGCGCCGCTGCCGCGACGACCACGGCGACTGCGTCGGGGAGTCGATGCCGGTTCAAGAGCCTTGCTGGGGGCTGCTTCTTTCTTCTGTGATGTGCGCGTTGCTCTACCGAAGAAGCGTAATGTCATGCTGTTCCTACACCTGCCGTAGCGAATTGAAGCGTGCTGCAGCGCGCGGCGACTTGCTCGGCGACGCGGAAGAACGCCTGCGCTTGCTGGGAATCGGGGTCTGCTTCCACGACGGGCACGCCGCGGTCGCCGCCGACGCGCGTGGCCATATCGAGAGGGATCTCACCGAGGAACTCCAGCCCAAGCTCTTCCGCAGCGCGGCGGCCGCCACCGTGCCCGAAGACCTCGGTGCGCTCGCCACAGTGCGGGCAGAGGAAGTAGCTCATGTTCTCCACGACGCCGAAGACCGGCACGTTGAGCTTGTCGAACATCGCGACGGCCTTGCCGGAGTCCTCCCACGCGACATCGGCCGGAGTGCTGACGATCACGACACCGGAGATCGGCGCCTCCTGCACCATGCTGAGCGAGGCGTCGCTCGTGCCGGGCGGCAAGTCGATGAGCAGATAGTCCAGCTCACCCCAGCGGATATCGTGCAGCAACTGCCGCACAGCAGTGCCCACCATCGGGCCGCGCCAGACGACCGGCGACAGCCGCGGCAGCACGAAGCCAAGCGACACGACGCGCACGCCGTACTTCTCGGTCGTCGTGAGGCCACCTTGACCCTCGGCCATGAAGCCGGCCTCCAGGCCCATCATGATGGGTACGTTTGGGCCCGTCACGTCTGCGTCGAGCAGCCCGGCGCGCGCGCCGAGCTTCGCCAGTGCGACGGCCAAGTTGACGGCGACGGTCGACTTGCCCACGCCGCCCTTGTTGCTCGCGATCGCGATGATGTTGCGCACGCCTTCGATCGGCCGCTGCTGGCCTGTCGACTGGCTTGTGCGCACCTCCGCATCCATCGTCACGTCCGCTTTGCTCACTCCGGGCAGCCGAAGCAGGATCTCTTCGATCTGCGTCTTCATCTGATCGCGGACGGGGCAGGCAGGGGTCGTCAGCACAACACGAACGGCCACCTGCCCGTCCCGCACCTCGACGTTGGAGACGAATCCGAGCGAGACGATATCGCGATGCAGGTCAGGGTCTTCGACGGCGCGCAGCGCGTCTAGGATCTCTTGTTCACTGGGCAAGGGATACTACTCCGTTGCGTTGTATGGCGGCTTCCCTACATGTCCCGTGGGCTCCACGACGACGAAACGGCAGCACTGTCCCACAGTATCGGAACAGGGTGCCGCGCGCACGTCGGCGGCCAGCGTCTGCGTGAGAAAGCAACAGTGCCACTCACAAACATCCGGCTGTTGGTCGCCCTCGAAGAGACGGTGAAACAGACAATTGAAGTCGCGGATTTCGTAACCGATGTCCGTCTTGCTCCACTCGGCCAGGCCGCCCTCGGCGTGCATCACCTCGGTGACAAAGGCGACGCGCTCCTGGAGCGGCCAGTCGCCTAAAAGCGGCGCGTATTCGGCGGCGAACCGCCGTGCTACTCGTTCGAGTACGAGCCGGCTCTTCTCCCTGGGCGACAAACCGTCCAGCTCCCAGCCCTCCAGGCAGCCGATCTCACGAACGAGCAACTCGACCAAACGGTCAGTCCGGCGCGGGAAAGCAGCCGCATGCGCCTTAGCGGTCAGCCTGAACATATAGTGAGGCCGGCCACTGGGGCCGGCGCGTTGGTCCGAGACCAGAAGGCCATCCCGCTCGAGCCGGGTAAGATGCTGCCGCACGGTAATCGGGGCCAGTTTCAGCTCAGCGGCCAGCTCGGCGATGGAATGCCCGCCGTTGCGCTTGAGCAGCGTGAGAATCTCGCTCTTAGTGCTAGCCGTCATGCAGGGGCCCCTTCAGGGCCTAGCTGAGTATAGCTCCGGCAACCGCCGCTCGCAACGTTTATAAAGATTTTGTAGATTTTATCGTCGTAACCTTGACGCGGGAAAACATCGCGTGCTATCGTAAACTCGTCTCCCCGTACGGAACAACGAACTGGGTCGGTTCGTAGAGATAAGCAGAGAGGGAGAGAAGGAAGGTTTGAAATGAAGGGGATCGCACCGGCTGCGCAGCGAACGCGCTCGTCGAAGCGCTGTGAGCACCGCTGGGTGATCGAGACGCCCCATGGCAAGACCAGCCGTGGGCTTTGCAAGCGCTGCGGCGCCACGAAGCGCTTCCCGAACGCTGCCGAAGACGCTCTCTGGGAGGGCGGCAGCGGAGGTCTAGGTCGCTGGGCGAACCGTAAGCAGCCCATAGCTCCCACGCGAGTCACACTGAAGTCCGGCGGCAAATAGCCGCGGGCCTGTAGCCAACCCCGCCGTCGGGGGCTCCCCACCAGGAGCCCCCGACGTTTCTCTTCGCGCCGGACGAGATGCCCGCGTATAATGGCACGATTCAGGTGTCGGACGTCGCGTGAACCTTCAGATCGAGCTGCCGGGCCGCAAGTCGAGCATGCTCATGGCGAACCCCGTCATGACGGCCTCCGGCACGTTCGGTTTCGGACTGGACGAGGACCACGCGTTCGACGTCGAGCAGCTCGGCGCCGTGGTCACCAAAACGGTCACGCTGCGGCCGCGCGCGGGCAGCCCGCAGACCCGCACCGCCGAGACGCCCGCCGGCATGTTGAACGCGATCGGGCTGCAGAACCCCGGCGTCGACGCGGTGGTGGGTAAGCTCGCGCCGCGCTGGACGCGCTGGCGCGTGCCCGTCGTCGTCAGCATCCTCGGAGCGACGATCGACGAGTACGGTGCGGTGGCGGAACGGCTCGACGGCGTGCCGGGCATCAGCGCCATTGAGGTGAACATCTCGAGCCCCAACGCCAAACGCGGCGGCATGGAGTTCGGCCAGGAGCCGGAGGCGGCCGCCGCCGTCACGGAGGCCGTCCTCCGCGCCACGACGCTGCCGGTCATCGTGAAGCTCACCCCCAACGTCACCGACATCGTGACTATCGCGCGCGCAGTGGTGGACGCCGGCGCGGACGCGCTCTGCGTGATCAACACCCTCCAGGCGATGGCGATCGACGCGGGGACCCGGCAGCCCACCATCGGCAGCGTCTTCTCAGGCCTCTCCGGCCCGGCGATCAAGCCGGTGGCGCTCCGAATGGTCTACCAGGTCGCGTCGGCCGTGAACGTACCGATCGTCGGCTGCGGCGGGATCAGCACGGGGACAGACGCCGTCGAGTTCCTGCTGGCCGGCGCGACGGCCGTACAGGTCGGCACGGCGACATTCGTCAATCCGCGCGCGCCGGTCGACGTACTCGAAGGGATCGAAGCGTACATGCGCGACCAGGGCGTGGACGACGTGCGCGAGCTGGTCGGCGCGGCGCGGAAGGCGCCTTGACCAGCGGCAAGAGCGCCGACTAGGGTGAAGGCATCGGGGTGTAGCTCAGCCAGGTTAGAGCGCTTGCTTTGGGAGCAAGAGGCCCGCAGTTCGAATCTGCGCACCCCGACCAGTTAGCCCGGCGCCCTCGCCGAAGCCTCAGCACTCACGTCGTCGCCGTAGCTGCTGCCTCTTTCGCTCGCGCCCCTGTGGTGCCCCAGCGCGTACCGCAGGTCGGCGAGGAACTCGTCGATCACGAGCGCATGCCGCGGGCTTACCATGAAGTGCAGCGCCGGCGGCCCGCTCATCCGGTCGAAGTGCCAGCCACGTTCGGCCAGCGCATCGCCCACCGCGTAGACGTCGTGTTCCTCTGACGCGACGGCCAGCACCGACATCTCGGGTTTGCCCAACACGTACACTCCGTCGATCGCTTCGATGCCGGCCATGAGACGCCCCGTGGCGTCCATCGTCTCGCGCGCGAGTCGCAGGTAGCCTTCCCAGCCGAGGTACTGCAGCACGGCCCAGGCTGCGCCGATGGGCGCCGCCGGCTTCGTGCCGAGGAACGCTTGTGTGCCGTACGTCCCCCCTGGCCAGTCGTCGAAGAGAAACACCTGATGGCGCAGGTTCGCCTTCGGACGGTGCAAGACGACGGAGGCGCCCTTCACGCTGTAGCCGTACTTGTGCACGTCCGCAGAGATCGAGGTGACTCCCGGCACCCGGAAGTCCCAGGGCGTGGCTTTGTAACCCAGGCGCTCTGTGAAGGGCAGCAGCAAGCCGCCCAGACACGCGTCGACGTGGAACGGCACGCCGGCCCGCGCCGCGATCGCCGCCATCTCCGGGATCGGATCGATCATCCCGTACGGAAACGCCGGCG
>JBIOYF010000225.1:0-5471 GCA_044870035.1 Dehalococcoidia bacterium | reverse complement strand
CGGCGGGCGACCTGACGAAGGCCAAGGCCGCGTTCGACAAGCATGACTACATTCAGGCCGGTCAGAAAGCTCGGTCGGCAAAGATGGACTACGCGACGGCGAGCCAGTCCGCTCGTGACCGCGTTCTGTTCGTGTTGGCCGCGGTGGTGGTGATCGGCGTCCTGATCGCGGGTGCTACGTGGGCCCGCCAGGACCGCGCAGAGCCCGACTCGTGGTTACCGGGGGCCTGATCCCTAGGCAATCCACGCGGAGTCAGCCTAGTTGTAGGGGCGGCCATCTGGTCGCCCCTACGTTTCCTTGCGGAGGCCACGGTGGATCCAGCGGATGCGGGCCAAGTCGCGTAGCTCGCGGATGGCGGAACGGATCCCGATCTGAAAGCGCGACCCTTCGACATGGTGCCACTCGACGGGCATCTGCTTGATCGAGTAGCCGAGGCGCTGGGCGATGAAGAGCAGCTCCGCGTCGAACGCCCAGCCATCGAGCTGCTGGAGGCGGAAGATGCGCTCGGCCGCCTCCTTACGGAACGCCTTGAAGCCGCACTGCGTGTCGTACACGTCGAAGAGCAGGAGGCGCCGGCGGACGGCGGTGAAGATGTAGCCGCCGATGCGCCGGTACGTAGGTTCGGAGGCGCGCATGTCGTAACCGCCCGGCTGGATGCGCACACCGATCGCCAGATCGTAGCCTTCGCCCAGCGCGTCGAGCAATCGTGACGTCTCCTCCGGCGGCGTGGCGAGGTCGGCGTCAAGATAGAGCGTCGGATCGCCCGTGGCGGCCAGCATGCCGGTTCGAACGGCGGCGCCTTTGCCGCGGTTGCGGTCGTGCCGTAGGACGCGGAGCGAGACGCGCTCCGGCTGGTCTGCTGCCACTCGCTCCGCGATGGACGCCGTGGCGTCCTCGCTGCCGTCATCGACGACGATGACCTCCGATTCGTAGTCCTGCCTGGCGAGGTAGGCGATGAGGCGTTCGAGCGACGAGCCGAGGCGCCGCTCCTCGTCGTAGGCCGGCACGACGAAGCTGACGCGTCGGGGCGCGGCGCTCGGCGGGGCGTCCGTCATGCGATCCTAGACCGCGCTCGGCTCCACCCGGCGGCGCTGCTTTGGAAGAGGACCCTCCTCGACGTTGATCAGCTCAAGAGCCGCACCGGTTATCGACGAGACGGCGTCCGCCACCTCGCGGATGCGAGCCAGCCCCTCTTCAGCGTACGACGGCGGCACGGTGAGCTGGCCAAGCGCGAGCGTCTTGCCGCTCTTCTTGAGCACGGACAGCTCGAACTGGACGAAGTCCCGCCCGGGTCCTCGACGGGGTGCGCCGCCGATCTTTTCGAGCTCCAGGCGCTCGATCTTGGCAAACGGCACCAGCTCCTCTGTGCCGACTCCCATGCCGAAGAGGCCCTGCTGCCAGATCGCTGTCTGCTTCTGCCGGTTGACGACGACGTTGGCGCCGTAGATGGAGTAGACGAAGCCCATGCCCGAAAAGGGGACGAGCACAATGGCCGCGCCCATTAAGAGCAGCACGAGTGGGAACGGGAGCGACTGGATCCAGAAGAGCACCGCGACGAAGCAGAGCACACCGAGCAAGAAGCCCAGTAGGGGGGCAATCGCGGCGCTGCGGGCCGGCCGGATATCGACGACGTCCTGCGTGATCACGCAGACGCGCCGGTGCAGGTCGATCTCGCGTCGTTCGGAAGTTGCCAGCGTCCGGCCTCCTAGTCGGCAGCTCCATTATAGGGAGGGCGGATCGTGCGGTCTAACGCAGTTGACCGGCGGCCGGACGCTCTCTACAATGCCTTCGTCACCCCGACGCTCGGAGGACGGCTATGCGTAAGGACTTGATGGATATCCTGGCTTGCCCGATGTGTAAGAGCGAGCTTCAACTCACTATCGATGAAGAGGACGGCGACGAGGTGGTCCGCGGCTCGTTGTTCTGCGCGAAGTGCAACGAGCGCTATCCCATCGAGGACGGGATCCCCAACCTGCTGCCGCCCGACCTGCGCAAGGCGGCCGAAGCTCAGACCACGTAACGTCCAAGGAGGCGACCATGGAACAGTCCCGTACCATCGGCACGGTACTGATGGCGGTGTCTGGACTGCAGATGCTATTGTTCATGTTCGGGATCATGCGCCGCAGCTACGCGGCGATCGCGCTGCCGGTCATGGCGGCCATGGTCGCGGTCTCCGGCCTGCTCTTCTGGGTCGGCTACACGATGGTCAACATGCAGCCCGACCTTTCGGAGCTCGATCTCGAGGAGGACGTTCTCGAAGCGTCGGCCTAGGCCGGCGGCGGTGGCCAGCGCTTCTCCCACCCCGACTCCGCCCTCAGCCGTACACCGGAGCGTTCGACCTTGCTTGCCAGCTCGCCGATGCTGCCGGCGAGCGCCGGGTGGCGCGCGTTCGCAGCGACATCCGCCAGCGGGACGAGCACGAACGGCCTTTCGGCCAGCGCGGCGTGCGGGACCTGCAGCCCGTTGTCATCGATAACGAGATCGCCATACAGCAGCAGGTCGATATCGATTGGCCGCGGGCCCCAGCGTTCGCCGCCGCGCCGGCCCAGCTCCCGTTCGACCTCTTTGATGTGCCGTAGGAGCGCCTTCGGATGGAGGCCCGTGACGATGCGGCAGGCCGCATTGAGGTAGGGAGGCTGCCCCGCCGGCACGGGGTCCGTTTCGTAGAGCGCTGAGACAGCCTCGACCTGGACGAGTGGCTCCAGCCGGCGCAGCGCGGCCGCCATGTTGCGCTCTCGGTCGCCCAGGTTCGAGCCGAGCGCAAGGTAGACGTCCGGGAGCTCGCCCATAGTTCAGCACCCCAGCCTAAAGGCTGGGGCATGGAGGTGCAATCTATCCACGATCCTTCCAGCCGCGCGCGATCGCGTCGGCGACGCGTGCGACCTGGCGCATCTCCGCGACATCGTGGACGCGCACGATGTCGGCGCCGTTCGCGATTGCGAGCGCAACGGTGGCCGCGGTGCCGAAGAGGCGGTCCTCCGCCGGCGCGCCGCCGAGCACGGCGCCGATCGTCGACTTGCGTGACGTCCCGATGAGGAGCGGCAGACCGAGGTCGCGCAGCTCGCGGAGGCGCCGCAGCAGCTCGATGTTCTGCTCCGGCGTCCAGCCGAAGCCAAAGCCGGGGTCAAGGATCAGGCGCTCGCGCGGCAGGCCGGCGTCTTGCGCGATCGCCATGCTCGCCTCGAGGCCGGCGCGGACCTCCGCGATCACGTCGCCGCTCGAGGCGCGGCCGCGCTGGTTGTGCATGACAACGGCGGGCACGCCGAACTCGACCGCAAGCCGCGCGAGCGTCGCGTCGCAGCGAAAGCCCCAGACGTCGTTGAGCAGGTGGGCGCCCGCCTCCAGCGCGGCGCGGGCGACCGCTGCTTTGTACGTATCGACGCTCACCGGGACGTCCAGCTCGGCGACGATGCGCTCGATCACCGGCACGACGCGGCGGATCTCCTCGTCAGGCGCCAGCTCATCGAAGCCACCCCGGGTGGTGCGCGCCGGCGCAGGCCGCGTCGACTGACCGCCGACGTCAAGGATATCGGCGCCCTCCTCGACGAAGCGGCGGGCCCGGGCCAGCGCCGAATCGGCGTCGGCCAGGCCATCTCCAGCGAAGGACTCCGGCGAGACGTTGATCACGCCCATGATGTAGGTGCGCTCGCCCCAGACGAAGCGGCGCGGCCCGATGGTCAAGGATGTAGTTGAACCCATGCCGAGGGGAAGTATACGATGTTCGTCGCCGTCGTTGGAGCAACAGGCAACGGGCCAACCTTTCGCGGCCTGGCGCAGGCCTAGCGCTTCCAGCCGATCGCTACGACGAACTCCCCCGCTACGTTGTAGCCCGTACCATCGCGGTACCTGGCAATCGATTCGAGGTAGTCCGCGTGTGCGCTCTCGCGCGTCGGCTCGTCCATGCGTGAGTAGGCGAGCGCGACGGGGCCGCCAAGGAACGCAGCGCCGATCGCCTCTTCGTCCGACTCATAACGGAGCGTCGAGGGGAGCCGCTCGTGCGTGACGTCGGCGAAGCCTGCCATCGTCACCGTTTGCACCAGCGCGTCTTTGGTGCCCATCTGGAAGAACATCGGACAGACTTCCGACGCGATGCGCGACTCCACGATCGGGAAGATCTCCGCCCAGCCGCAGCGGTCGCGCTGGCCCCACACGGCGGCGACGGCACGGCCACCCGGCTTCAGCACGCGCAATTGCTCCTTGAGCGCCTGCAGCACATCGGGCACGTACATCAGGCCGAGCCCGGTGAGCACGGCGTCGAACGAGGCGTCCGGCAGCGCGCTCAGGTCTTCGGCGTCCATGCGATCGAACGCGACGTTTGCGACGCTGCGGTCCGCCGCGAGCTGGCGGACGAGGTCGACCATGCCCTGGGAGATGTCCGTACCGACGACTTCGCCGCCGGCACCGACAGCCTTCGCCGCGGGAAACGTGACGAGGCCCGTACCGCAGGCGATGTCGAGCACGCGCTCGCCTGGCTGGAGCGCGGCCAACTCCAGCAGCCGTCTTTGCGCCGGCGCGAGCTGCTCGCGCCAGAACCCTTCGTAGTAAGCTGCAGCCTTGTCCCAACCGTAGCGCTGGACGCGTCGCTGAAGGTTGGCTTCCATCGCGCTACCCTTCGGCTTCGCTCAAGGCATGCTTCGCCGGGGCGGCGATATGCAGCTCGCGCGTGATCGAGAGGGGCCGCGAGAAGTCATCCAGCAGGGGACTGTGCTTATCCGCGTAATCGATGAGGCGCTGGACCTCCGCTTCCGGTGCCGAGCTCTCTATGCGGACGACGTAGCGCACCGCGCCCCAGCCAGGCGGCCGGCTATCGTCCAGGCCGAACATGGCGGCCGCGTCGTAATCGGTCTCTACTTCAACCTCGACGGCTTCCAGCGGGACGTTGAACTTGGCCGCCCACTGGGCATAGCCCATTGCCAGACACGTGCCTAGCGCAGCGCGGCCGTACACGCCCGGGTCGGGGCCTTCGCCGTTACCGCCGTCCTTGACGCTCTCGTCGGCGATCAGCTTCCAACCACCGTCCTCGATCTCGGCGGTGCAGGCGTCGCGCACGCGCACTTTGGTGACGGCCGTGCCACGGCCGACGGACGGCCGCAGCTCGAGCGCTTTGATATTGCGGTCCAGCGCCTTCTGCAGTTTCTCGATCGCTTCCGGGTCGCGCATGCCTCAACCTCCGCTAAACAACTTCGATCGCTTCTTCGGTAACCTCGCCGTCCGTGATGCGAAACGCGCGCAGGTCGGGCTTCGCATCGTCTTGGAGCGAGACGATGAGATAGTACGCCTCGGGCCAGGCGGCGAGCCGCACGTCCGTGGGCGAGGGACGCGCCTCGGTGTGCGTGTGCGAGTGGTAGATGGCGAGCACGTCCCAGTCGTGGTCGTCCAGGTCGCGGTAGATGCGGAGCAGGTCTTTCGGGTCGACGTTGTAGCGGTATGGGCTGGCTTCGGCGTTAATGGCGCGATAGAGCTCCTTCGCA
>JBIOYF010000224.1:0-3165 GCA_044870035.1 Dehalococcoidia bacterium | reverse complement strand
ACGCTGCAGCCCGGCTCGCTGGTGCGCTTCTCGGAGAGCGAGGTGCGCATCGGTCAGCCTGCTCCGCGCCTCGGTGAGCACAACGACGAGCTGGCGGACGCAAGAAGCGGCGACGCAGCTGTTCGCGCGGTGGTGCCACAGGTCGAGCCACGCGGACCGCTCGACGGCGCAACGATCCTCGATTTCGCGACGTTCTTCGCCGCGCCGTACGCGACGAGTATCCTCGCGAACCTGGGGGCGCGCGTGATCAAGATCGAGACGCTGGGCGGCGACTATAGCCGTTACTCCGCGGGCGGGCTGCTCGCGTTCCCGACGACGCAGGGCAAACAGAGCATCGCGCTCGATCTGAAGCACTCAGACGGACGCAAGATCGCCCACAAGCTGATCGAGCGCGCCGATATGCTGCTGCATAACTTCCGACCGGGCGTCCCGGAGCGTCTGCAGATCGACTACGAGACGTGTCGCAAGCTCAACCCGCGCCTGATCTATCTGTACGGCGCGTCGTACGGCGACGGCGGGCCGGACGCCAGCCGCCCGGCGTTCCATCCGATCGCCGGCGCGATCGCGGGCAACGCGATGCGCCAGATGGGCGCCGGCCATCCGCCGGCCGGCAGCGAGGCATGCGCCATTGATGAGCTGAAGGGCGAGGCGTGGCGCATGCTGCGGGCCAACGAAGCGAACCCCGACGTGAACGCCGCGATCGCCGCCGCGACCGCGCTCATGCTCGGCTTGCACGCGCGCGCCGCTACCGGCCTCGGCCAGTCGCTCATGACGACGATGATCGCCTCGAACATGTACGCGAACTCCGACGAGCTGATCGCGTACGACGGCCGGCCGCCGGTGCGCCAGCCCGACGGCGATCTGCTCGGCATCAGCCCGCTCTACCGGCTGTACGAGACGGCCGACGGCTGGGTGTTTCTCGCGTGCCTGAGGCGCAGCGAATGGGAGGCGCTCTGCCGCGCCATCGAACGCGAGGACCTCGTATCGAGCTGGGACGCAGCGTGGGCGCCCGACGCGGGCTCGACCGATGAGCCAGCGCCGGCGATCGCGGAGGCGCTACGATCGAAGACGGCGATGGAGTGGGAGCAGATCATGACGGAGCGCGGCGTGCCGCTCGTCGCGGTCGAACGGCGCGATACGGGGCGCTACTGCCTCGAAGACGCGGACATGCGCGCGCAGGGCTACGTTGTGCCCGTCGAGAGCGCGTCGTACGGGACGTACCTGCGGCACGGCTCCGCTGTGCAGTTCTCCGGCCACGAGCTGTCGTACGGGCCGTGGGAGGCCGTCGGCGGGCATACGCGCGAGGTGCTGTCGGAGCTGGGGTACGCTGGTGCGGAGATCGACCGGCTGGTCGCGGACAAGGTGGTCGAAGCGTGGACAGCAGACGGAGCGTGAGCAAGAAGGCCCGGCGATGATCTCGGAACGACCTCTCCCAGAGATTACGCCGCTAACGGAGCCGTTCTGGTCGGCGCTGAAACGGCACGAGCTCGTTGTGCAGCGCTGCGACGGCTGCAGGACGCTGCGCTTCCCGCCCGAGGCCGGCTGCTACGAATGCGGCTCGATGGAGTCGAGCTGGGTACCGATGAGCGGCCGCGCGACGCTCTGGAGCTGGACCGTCGGCCACCCGCCGCTGCTGCCGTACTTCGCCGAGCGGGCGCCGTGGCCGGTCGTGGTCGTACAACTGGAAGAAGGGCCGCGTATGGTGACGAACGTCGTCGACGTGCCGGTGGAACAGTACGAAGTCGGCATGCCGCTCGTCGCCGACTACGAGGACGCCGACGATGAGATCACGCTGGTCGTGTTCCGACGGGCGACGTCCGGGACCACGTGCTAGGGACGGACCGTTAGTTCCGTCCGGCCCGATCGATTCGCCGTCGTTAGGGGCCGGACAGAGCTGAAGCTCTGTCCCTACGATGCCCTACAGCTTTAGATGTTGCGGTGGCGCGTCGGGAAGCTGCCAGACGATGTACGCGTAGCCGAACTCGCCGTGCATCTCGTTCGCCGCATCGGCCGTTTCGCTGAACTTCTCGGCGAACGCGGACCAGTCCTTTGCGCGGATCGCTTCCTCGATTGGCTTGAGCTTCTCAGCGGTGAAGCCGGCGAGCGGCTCGGCGTACTTAGGGCGCGTCGTACCTGCCATTTGCATGGCTTTGCGCATCTCGCTGAACTGGTGACGCGCCATCTCCCAGTTACCGGCCTTCGCCGAGTAGTAGAGGATCGTGAAGCGGTCGGAGATCTCGAGCATGAAGCGCGCCATGCCGGGCTGCAGCTCGGCGAGCTGGTCGAGCGTGAGGTCGCCGTGGCGCGTGTGCGCGACTGGTGAGTTGCCGTCGGTAGTCATTGCGAGCCTCGCTTCCTGTCCAGACGGGCGACCGCCGGTCGCCCCTACGGCGATGCCGGCGCGGCCTCGGGGTTGGGCACGGCCTTCGAGATGAAGTCCTGGTCGAACAGCTCCGGCTTGATGCGCTTCGCGATGTCCTCGGGCTTCCAGCGGCCCTCCGTCTCCATCTTGCGCGCCGGCTCCGGGATGGGGTACCAGCCGATGGTGCCGCCGTAGCACATGAAGATGTGGCCGTTGATCCACCAGGCCTCGTCGCTCGCGAGGTACACGACCATCGGCGCGATGTCCTCCGGGTCGCGCAGCATCGACATCGTGTTGTCGCGCTGGGCCAGGCCCATCTCCTGCCGCTTCTGGCGGGCCTCGTCCGAGACGCCGCCGGTCATCCGAGTGAGCGCCGCCGGCGCGATGCAGTTCACCGTGACACCGTACTTACCGACGTCGAGCGCGGCGGTGCGCGTCAGGCCGGCGATGCCGCCCTTCGCGGCCGAGTAGTTCGCCTGGCCGGTGTTGCCGCTCAGCCCCGCGCCCGAGGTGAAGGTGATGAAACGGCCGGACTTCTGCTGCCGGAAGAGCGCCGTGGCGGGCTTGAGCAGCGCGAAGGTGCCCTTGAGGTGCACCTGCACCACTTCGTCGAACTCTTCTTCGCCCATGTTGAAGACCATACGGTCGCGCAGGATGCCGTGCGGCGTGACGACGATGTCGAGCCGGCCGAAGGCGTCGAGCGCCTGGCGGATCAGCTTGTCGCCGCCGTCCATCGTCGCGACCGACTCGTAGCTGGCGACGGCCTCTCCGCCCGCTCTCTTGATCTCGTCGACGACTTCGTC